>NZ_JASATU010000022.1:0-131436 GCF_032906605.1 Leptothoe sp. LEGE 181152 | reverse complement strand
TATATGGGCTGATTCGGCCTTGAAGTTGATCGCTCTCAAACCGAATAAACGGCTCTATTTTCAACGGGGTTTTCTCGCTCTGTCCCTTATGGAACATGCTTTATAGCTACGCTGTCACCCTTTAAGGCCGATGTCAATGCCCTAGAGGTTCGTTTAGATGGTGCAACACTTCTAGAGGTCAAAGAAGATGGCACTCAGAGTTCAGGGCTCAACTGGAAAACCTATACCGTTACATTTGAGGGTGACGGCACCACAAAACAGCTGGAATTTTTATCCACTGGTATCGCTCAAAACTATGGTCGTGGAGCCCGTTTGGATGACATTAAGTTGGTTGCTAGCAGCGGCAGCAACAACGATGCTATTGATTCCGACGCTAATCCTGACAATGGCATGACTCAAATAGTCACCTTAGCCGCTGGTGAACATAACTCCACCTTAGATGCAGGGTTAGTGAAAACAGCAGTCTGTGCCAAGTTAGTAGGTACAGAGGGTATCAATGAAGGCAAAAAAGGACGTTACTTTGTTGAACTCGATGGTGTTAGTGATGTTGATCGCTATTTCACAGTTCAAGTAAACAGTGGCTCTGCCAAAATGACGACTGATTACCGTGCAGGTTATCAAGACATCATGTGGGGTGGCTATTACGATACTCGTAATCGCTGGGGTCGGGTGATTAAAAAGACCTATGGTTATATCGCCCAAGGTCGCGCTGGTTACACCGGGGACGATCGTAAAGCCATTGGCCCTGGCGATGCTAGCTGGGACTATACAGTCTATGACCAGAATGGCCATAAAGACTACGATGGCGTGATTCAGGTTAAAGTCGCTGCCGGTCAAACCAAGTCTGAAACCTTCCATGTGCAAACCTGGAAGGAAAAAGTCACCGTTGATTGGGATGCCCCCACGCGCAATGGTTACTATGAGGGTACTGAACGTTTTTCGGTTAGTCTGGTATCCGGTGATGCTGACAAGCTATGTGGCGATCATATCGATGTTTCGATTCGCGATCGCACCCACTACGACTTCTTTAGCCCCATTGCCCTTGATCTGAATGGTGATGGCGTTCAAACCACTGCTATGGGTGCAACAATTGGGACCTTTGACCTTTTAGGCACAGGCACTGCCATTGAATCTGGCTGGCTCTCCGGTGCTGATGCATTCCTCGCCGTAGATAACAACGGGAATGGCATCATTGATGATATTTCTGAGTTGTTTGGTGGTGAAGTAGGTGAAGGTTTTGCCAAACTACAGACATTTGACACCAATGGTGACGGTCTCATTGGTAATCAAGAGATTCTTACGGGTGGCATAATTCTTTGGCAAGATGCCAATGAGAACCACACAACTGATGAGGGAGAACTGATTACCCTAGGCTCTCAAGGTATCACCAGCCTCAACACCAGCTTTGAAGAAACCCCTGTATATCAGCACGGTAACGTTCTGATTGAACACGGTTCTGCTAACAAAGTGGACGGCAGTCAGATTGACATGGTAGATGCCTACTTCCAGGTTCCTGCAACAGCCAGTAATCATGCTGAGACCATGACTAGTCTTGGATAATTAGTCAGGCACAGGCAAGCCCATCAATCGGCTGTGACCTTTATAGCAAACCGCCACAGCAAACCGCTGACTGCATATCTCCAAAGGAGAGGCTGCACCAACAGCGGTTTGCTGTGCCCATAGCTGTTACCACCTAATGCTTCAGCAATTATCTATGGCTGAACTATGGGTGCCAAGCGATGCTAACCCGACAAGAACAACAACCCTAAACTATCCGTCTCTTTTGCAAGGTAGTATCCAGAGTGACTAAATTTGTCCCTTCCAGGTCAATGTCTGCTCTGCAACATTACTCCCATAGGAACGAATAATCTTGAGCTCAACTTGAGCCCGGGTGCCGCCGCTGAGAAGCTGGGAGGCAATGGGCAATCGGCCCAGGGCTAAGGTAAACCGATTATGGTCCTGTTGCACCAAGTCATCTGGCACGGGGCCATCAAACTCTACGTCATAACGACGACGGCGACCGTCATCGCCTGAGGTGCTATAGCGAACTTCAAAGCGTGTGTCTAACACATCAGAACGCTGGGCCAGATCAACCACGTTAACTTCAAAGGTACGACTGCGGCCATCAACGCGGCCCATGGCAAGCTGGGTTACGTCCGCCACAGGCACAATGCCATCTACTCGGTAAGTAGTTAGGGTCTCTTGTTCTACGGTCTCTCCCAATAGCCAATACTCTTCAGGAAAATCGATATCGACTTGACCATTGGGTCGTAATGTTAAATCTATCGTTTCAGTAAAGGCTTGCAAGTCTTGGGAAGCCTGCCAATCAAGGGTAAATTGTCGATCAATAAATCCTTTATAGGCCTGATATTCATCGGCAATGACAGACCCAGGAGCCAGCAGGTTTGTCGATCCTCTGCGGGTCTCCCACAGGTTACGGGACAAAGTAACGGTTTTATTCGCCAGACTGGAAACTGCATGGGACTGTTCAGGATTTGCTTGGGGTAAGGGCTCTAATTGATTGATGAGGACCAGCTTGCCGATGTTGCCCGCTGTGCCGTCGGCACCGTTGCGGCCATCTGCACCATCGCGGCCATCATTACATTCGTACTCTTCTTCTCGGCAGGTGCCGTTTTCACAAACTTTAACGGTCCAGCGTTCGTCGTCACATTCACAACCATAGGTACCATCACCACCACGACCACCACGACCACCGCGTCCACCGCCTGCCATTGCTAAAACCTGTCGTAGGTGACTGGGGTCAGTGTATTGAACCGTCAGGGTACCGCCATTGCCACCACGACCGCCATTGCCACCATGACCGCCATTGCCACCATCGGCAGCATTCAAATCATGGCGCTCATCGCGGGGCTGACGTCGACACCGCAACCACTCAGCGTTTTCACCAAAGCCACCGTCTTCTCCATCGGTCCCGGATAGATTCAAATTCAGGGGTTGACCCGTTGCTCGAACGGTTTGGTCAGCGCCATCACGACCATTACGACCGGCTCTACCATCACGGCCATGTCGACCATCCCGGCCAAATTCCCTGGTACTCCTGGCCAATGCAGCTGTGCCACAGACATCCATAGCAGCCAAAGACACCCAACTAGTCAACGTCAGGGTGCTCGCTGTTAATGCCGTCAAACTCAATCGCCATAAATAAGGAAAACCAGAAAACATAGTCATGGGGCAATACTCAACAAAGATCCTGTCACAGGGGGCTGACAGCCACGTAGCCAGGTATGATCACAGACCACAATGTCAGTGGGATGCATTCCTGGTCAAATGGCTGTTACTCCCAGATAAACCAACACAAATACGCTTGACAACCCCCTATAGGCCAAAGTTTTTTCCGACTACGAATGAATGATGTAGCGCAATGTGTAAGAGGAGTTGATAGGCTATAGGTTGCTTGCACATCACATTGGCTTTGCCAGCCAGAGGTTGCAGCCTAAGGGTTCAGGGGTCTTCATGCTCCTGAACAATCTGAAACACGTTACAAATTGGTGTCCATGTTATCCACCCTCGACGATCTAAAACATCGCCTGCAAACAGCCCTTGTGAGTGCTTTTGGCCCCGATTTGGCAGGTACCGATCCGGTCCTGGTGCCGACGAATAATCCTAAATTTGGTGACTATCAAGCTAATGTGGCCATGTCACTGGCCAAGCGATTGAAAGATAAGCCGCGCGCGATCGCAACCAAAATTGTCGCAAACCTCACCCTCGACGACCTTTGCGAAGAGCCCCAAATTGCTGGGCCTGGTTTTATCAACCTCAAGTTCAAAACCGAGTACCTGCAAGCACAGCTCAAGACGGTTTATACAGACGATCGCCTGGGCGTCGCCACTGCCGACCCAGTTCAGCGGACCATTGTTGATTTCTCTAGTCCCAACATCGCCAAAGAAATGCACGTGGGCCACCTGCGCTCCACCATCATTGGCGAATGTATCGCCCGCACCCTAGAATTTCTTGGTCACGATGTATTGCGCTTAAATCACGTGGGCGACTGGGGCACCCAGTTTGGCATGCTGATCACCCATCTGAGGGATGTATGCCCTGAAGCGATCACCGAATCATCCTCAGTGGATATCGGTGATTTGGTAGAGTTTTACAAACAAGCCAAAAAGCGCTTTGACGACGATGAAGACTTTAAAACCACGTCTCGCGAAGCCGTTGTTGATCTCCAGTCCGGAGAAGAAAATGCCCGAAAAGCATGGCAGCTCCTCTGTGAACAATCCCGAAAAGAGTTTCAAAAGATTTATGATCGCTTAGACATTACCATTCAAGAGCGAGGAGAATCTTTTTATAATCCCTTACTTGAAAATGTTGCCAAAGATCTTAAGTCTCTTAACTTGTTAGAAGAAGACCAGGGTGCCCAGGTTGTTTTCCTAGAAGGATTTACCAATAAAGATGGTAATCCTCAACCATTGATTGTGCAAAAGTCTGATGGCGGTTTTAACTACGCCACCACTGACCTTGCCGCTATCCGCCAACGCACCATCGACGAAAAAGCCCAGCGAGTCATCTACATTACCGATGCAGGACAGGCAAACCACTTTGCCCAAGTCTTCCAAGTAGCCAATCGTGCCCATTGGATCCCCGCAGGTGTGGACCTAGTGCATGTCCCCTTTGGCCTGGTTAAAGGAGAAGATGGTAAAAAACTGAAAACCCGTTCCGGTGAAACCGTTAAGCTTAAGTCCCTGCTAGATGAAGCTGTCACCCGAGCAGAAAAAGATTTACAAACACGAATTACCGAGGAAAACCGGGACGAATCGGCAGAGTTTATCCAGACGGTGTCTACGGCTGTGGGTATCGGTGCCGTTAAGTATGCCGACCTCAGTCAAAACCGCACCAGTGATTACATTTTCAGCTTTGATAAAATGCTGGCCCTCCAGGGAAATACAGCTCCTTACATGCTCTATGCCTATGTAAGAGTCCAGGGCATTAGTCGCAAGGGCAACATCGACTTTACTCAGTTAGGCGATGCCCCTATTTTGCTGGAGGATGACTCAGAACTGACCCTAGCCAAACATCTATTAGAACTTGACACAACCGTGATGGAAGTAGCGCGAGATCTATACCCCAACCGATTGTGTCAGTATCTATTTGAACTCAGCCAAAAGTTTAACCAATTCTATGATCGATGCTCAGTGCTACAGGCAGAAGAACCGCAGCGGACTTCGCGCTTAATGCTGTGTGATCTGACAGCTCGTACCCTTAAACTAGGACTTTCACTCCTGGGCATTCCAGTATTGGAACGCATGTAGTCTGTATTTACAGATATCAAACAGGGGGCTAAATAGGCAAGTCCCGTGAGTAATACAGTCGCAATCTTCCGTGGTGTCTGTAGTTTCACCTATCGAAGCTGTTCTGCTGTTTCAGGTTCTTCATAGAACAACCTAACAGCAGGACATGAGAAAAGGGGAGAAGTTATGGAGTCCGGTGCTTCTAGGAGACGCTTCTCCCCAAACTTTGCAAACCCAGAGGGAGGGTAAATTCTTTATATTCAGCTGGATGTTAGGCCACTTACCTAAACAGATGTTTCACTCAATTACTGTTCCTCTGTAATTACCTATGCAACAATAAAGTCGCGCCACAATAACAAACTATTGAGATATGCAGTCGCATCTGATTAACCATCATGATTAAATTATCTCCCTGGTTGACTATAGAACACGTAAAACAAAAATCTCCCAGTCTAAATGCTGGTTTTAAGAGACTTCAGACACCCATTAGATCCGCTTGATTGTCAAACTATCCAAATAAGCTTGAGGATTAGTAGGATCAAACTTAATGCCGTCAAAAAAGGTTTCAACACCACGGGACATGTCACTGGGAATACCGTCAAATCCAGCTTCCTGGGCTGCTTCTCGCCAAATATCTTCCCGATTCACCTGATCAATGATCCGCTGAATCGTATCAAAATCACTAATGAAATTCTGATGGAATCCCCAGCGTAACATCTCAGTCAAAAACCACAGATCATGACTCTTGTATGGATATGAGACATTACCTCTGGGGTCAGTCCAGTAAAGGGGACCCACATTGACATCCTTAAAATCTGCCTTAGCATCACCCATCGCATAGCCACCTTCATAAGGGGGCGTTAGAATATCCACCGAGACGTTGAAATAATTACGACCAGAACAAATCCGCACTAGCTCAGGACGATTCGCTGGATCATCAGACCATTGCTGTGCTTCCATCAGACCTTTTAGCAATGCCTTTGTGGCGTTGGGATTAGCATCAACCCAGTCCGCCCGCAGTGCCAGATACTCTTCCGGATGAAATTCCCATAATTCATGGGTGAGACAAGACATAAAGCCAATCTTGTCAGCAACAATACGATAAGGCCATGGATCACCGGTACTAAAGGCATCCATCGTACCATTACGCAGCCCTTTCACTGTCTCAACAGGGGGTACAGTCAATAAATCAATATCGTTATCAGGGTCTACTCCTCCAGCCGCAAACCAGTAACGAATCCAGAAGTCTTGATTTACATTGGGGAACGTATGGGCGGCCTTAAATTTACGACCTTCATTGCTGGGAAAACTCTTAATATAGTCAGCTGCTCCCGAGATATCCACACCTAAGCCTTGCCCTTCATGGATACCGGAAATAGCAATACCATTGCCCTGAGTATTAAGCTGGGCCAAAACATACATGGGCACTTTTTGCCCATTGGTGATAATCCCTTCACTAATTAAATGAGGCATGGGCATCTGCCACTGACCACCGTCAATACCACCCCCTTCTGAACCAATTGTGACGTTATTCCTTGCTGCGGCCCAGGTCGCTTGCTTAGAGAGTTCTACATCAGTCATCCCATATTTAGCAAAAAATCCCTTCTCTTGAGCGATAATCATCGCTGCTGATTCCACAATAGGAATATACCCGAGTTTGACAGCAGTCGTTTCTGGGGCATCTCTTATGGCTACAGGAACAGGCACGTTAGCTGTTTCTGAGGAGGGATTACCGACACAGCTTTTTAGCAGCACGGCACCTGCTGTTGATGCACCTGTAGTGTACAAAAATTTCCGACGAGAGACCCTTTTAGTAAAATCCGTCATCAATACCTCCTTTTATCCAACAACCTTGGACAATATGTTCGACATTTGAACAGATCCAAAAATCCTTAAATAAACACACATGCAAAGGCTGCAAGAGCCTTTAACAGATCAGTAAGGGCACCCGACAATCAGATTGCAACTAGCCACCAACAGCTCAATGAAGTATGTACTACTAACAACCGCTATTGAATAGATCTAAATCTATGAGACTTAAATCTTTGATATACATAATTCTATACTTAAACCATCAAAAAACAACCTCTGTTCGCATTAATCACAAATAAATTGTTAAAACTCAATTACAAGGTTTGCTTATGGATCAATACAAACACTTTTTGTTTGATTATAGAAAAATAAAGGTACCACCGCGAATAAAATAGACTCTAATCTATGATAACAAAAGATTTTATCCTCTAAAACTACGAATTATCAGTAGGTAAGCTCTTGTACAGTCAAAAAAAGGACAGGAATGAGCGGCAACTCCCTGTCCTTAAAATTGAAATATTTTCCAGTGCGCGATCGCAAACAAAAGAGAAATATCTATCCTTTCCCAAACGTAGAAGCAATGCGACTAGTCCACCTGCCAAGCGGGCGTATGCTTTTGATTACTGTAATTATCAGACATGGGTGTAGGCGTTGCAGGTGGGCGCGCGAGATTAAAATGAGCAATAGATAATAACAAACCTGTACAACAGCCTAAGAAAAACAGCCAGCCGTGGGACGCATCAAAGACCCACAGAAGCTTACGATTTTGCCCATATACGTGAACAATCCAGGGTTCTGCAATAGATTCTCCCAGTTTTCTCATTACCAGTTCTCCCAAATAATAATGTAGTAACGTAAATCTCAACCATTGAGAAGTTCAACAAGATGACAAGAGCTTACTAAGTCAACCATAGGCAGGGATTACACTTGAAAACAACAATTCTGAAGGTGAAGTATAAAGATTGGACAAATGAGACACTTTTGTTGTGAGTTGCGCCTACCTTAATAAGATGCAAGTGATGAACAAGGAATGTCAAATATTCATATGCAAATCTGCGTATAAGCGATCACTATCATTAAAGTAGGGTTCACGATACCCTCGCTTTCTCCTAATCAAATGGTTTAACTGGGCTGAAAACTTGCTACGTAACTTAAAAATAAAAGCTATGGATAACAGTGCGGATTTAATTTGTATAGGATGTATCCTGTAGCAGGTCCCTATCTTCAGAAAAATCCTGCTATGAAGCGAATTATCCTATCTTCTAGCTTAATCTTAAGCACAGTTCTCGGTATCACAGGAGCGGCTAATGCCCAGGTTCCAGCTGTAGACGTGCAAGCTTCCACTGAAACAGCCTGCTCTTCTACAACACAAGCAGAGCAGATAGCACTGAACGCCGCCAAGAATGAAGCTCGGCAAATGGCAGAGTTCACGAACGGTGGCTTAAATTATTATCGTGCTGAACGCGCTATGCATGGCGCTGCAATCGAATCTCCCTGCGAAGTAATTGCCCCAGAAACATGGCGCTTCACCATCAGAGGGGGCGACCCAACTGACGTTGTTCTTTCAGAAGAATATACAACTGTCAGCATTGTGACGGTGCAAGGTACTGGTAGCGATCGCACAATCACCTTAGACTACAATGGCCCTATTGAAGAGTATGGCCAGCAGTAGTTTTTAGCACAACGGCAGTGATCGTTTATCTACTTCAACAAGAACTTCACTGCCGCTATCCCTCACATACCAAAACAATCAAGCATCTTTCTGCCAGGGCATTAAAAGCCATTTCTGCTGCGGCAAGATCTGCCATAGTAACCATCAGAGAGGGTCCTTTAGCCTCTTCATAATTACCTGGCATTGACTGATCTACACCAACTTAGACAAACCTGGCTCAAGCCTTAGCAATGCTTGAGCAGTCCCTGAATCCGGCACGATTAGCTCAAAGTCTTCAAACTCAAATCCAGGCGCAACCGAGCACCCTACAAGCACACGATCTTTGATAGGAACAGCAGCCTGCCAGTAGCCCGCTGGAATCACATGGCAGAAATTCATGGACTTCGCTGAGAGTTCAATGGCATCAATGGTGGATGCACGACCGTCCCATTGGTACAAAAACACTCCTTCCCCCTGATAAAGGTTCCACACCTCGTCATTGCTTACACGATGAAAGCGACTGACCTCATAGGGCTCCAGAGAAAAATAAATATGGGTAAGGGCAGTTCTCGTTTTGTCAGTGGCGGTAACTATCGTTGCAGAACGGTAGACCTCAAGATAACGACCACCTTCAGGATGGTCTAACAGGTCAGTATATTTCATGGGCAAACATAGAAATCTAATGCTGTATACGTAAGTGGATACTCAGGACTACTCTAGCAACCGTGACGTCACTATCATCAGCCCTGTGTGCAAAACTCACAAACAGACGAGCATATGCACCCACCCTTAGCACTGGTTAGCGCCGCTCCCTGATTACATTCGCTGAAACGAGGCAACATTAGACTTGCCTATAAAACGCTATCCATGCATTGCTGCTACGTCCTAGAGATACGCCACCAGTATCAGGGAATAATACTTAAAGATAGTGAATAGGATCATGGTCAGATAATCTTCTTCCATAAGAAGGAGAGTTCAGTTAGTGAATTCTTTGAGGTGTTGAGAATGACTGTTGGTACTCCCAGTGATTCTAGAGACATTACGAACCGGAGTGCTTCAAATGAAATAGTGCACTGCACAGGTGCGGCAACAAGATGCCCCTTAACGGTCAGCAAACAAACAGCATTAAGCAAAGTTGTTGCCTTAATGAGTCATGATCGTCAAACCTGTGATCTAAACTGTGCCCTCCCTGCCAATAATCCCACCCATAGACCACCTGAAAATTCGTCCTATCAAGACTCCCCTGAGTTCCCCCCATTGGTACTAAGTTGTGCCGTGATCCTAGACAACGGTAAACCCATTGGTATCGTGACTGAGCGTGATCTTGTGCGTTTAGCGGCACGGGGAACAGTGATTGCAGAGCAAACCGTTGAAACAGTGATGACGTCTCCGCTCATCGCCATCAATCAAACACAGGCCAACGACTTATTTGCCGCAGTTAATCTCTTAAAACAGCACCGTATTCGCCACTTACCTATCGTTGATCACGATGACAGATTAGTTGGTATTGTGACCCGTGAAGGGCTGCGCCAGTCTCCGCAAATTAGTAATTTATTACGCCTACACCAAGCAGTAGACACCATGACTGGTGATGTCATTCAGGCTCCACCAACCGCGACCTTACAATCAATTGCCCAGTTGATGAGTCAACATCAGGTCAGTTGTATCGTCATTACCGAAACTATTGAGAATCAGACGTTTCCCATTGGCATTATTACCGAAGGCGATATTGTTCAATCCCAGGCATTGTTATTGGATTTTTCTGATCTCCCTGCCCAAAGCGTGATGAGCCATCCCGCCTTTTGTACGTCACCTAACCTTAACCTATGGCAGGCACATCAGCTGATGGCTGAACGTCGGATTACACATCTGGTCATTACCCATGGAGATGGTAGCCTGGCTGGAATTTTGACCCAAACAACCATTTTAAAGGTCTTGAATCTAGAAAAAATGGTCGACGTGATCAGTATGCTACAGCAACAGGTCAAGTGCCTGGAAACTGAAAAATTGCAATTACTAGAATCACACAATACTGAACGGCCACAAGCAGCACACTGTGAATTGGGGACTTATCAACAAACAGAACTTTGCTTCTATGAGAGTGACCAGCACTATGTCTCATTAGCTGCCATCATTCCTGTAATCATCTTTCAAACTGATATTTTTGGAGCGTGCATTTACATTAATGAATATTGGACAGAACTCACTGGCATCTCCCGTCAGGAAACCTTAGGTCAGGGTTGGGTACAAGGGATTTACCCAGAGGATCGCCTAAATGTGCTAACCACCTGGCAACAAGCCGTGCAAATGGGTCAATCCTGGCAGCAAGAGTTTCGATTACAATTGTCCGATGGCTTAGTGAAGTGGGTCTATGGACAAGCCCAGCCAAAATGTTGCATGGCAGGCAAGGTTAGCAGTTATGTCGGTAGTCTGATAGATGTTAGCGATCGCAAACAGGCAGAATTGGACCTACGTGAGAGCGAACAACGGTTCCGACGGGCAATCGCAGACGCTCCGGTACCGATCATGATCCATGCCGAGGATGGCGAAGTCTTACAAATTAACTCAACCTGGACAGAACTTACAGGCTATACCCACACAGATATTCCCACCACCCAAGCCTGGATAGAGCGGGCCTATAGTGAGCAGGCTGCCAGTGTGATGGGCAATATAGTTTCTCAACAGTACAGTTTGAAATCTCGTTTGGAAGAAGGAGACTTTACCATTACGACCCATGATGGGCAACAGCGCATCTGGAATTTCAGTTCAGCCTCACTCGGCAACCTCCCTGATGGTCGGCGAATTGCCATCGCAATGGCAGCTGACATCACAGAAAAACAGCAAGCACAAGCTGCCTTGCAAGCTAGTGAAAATCGCTATCGGGCATTAGTTGAGGTCATTCCAGATTTAATGATACGTCAGGATGCAGAAGGTAACTATCTCGACCTGGTAATGTCTGACGAAGTTCGATTTATTCAGCCTGACCTCGCCTATAGTGGGGTCAACATTTATGACCTGCTACCGTTAGAACTCGCCCAACAACGCATGGTTTATGTATATCAGGCATTAGAAACTGGCGAGGTACAAATCTATGAATTTGAAATTGATATTGGAGGAGAACTACGCTGGCAAGAAGCCCGGATTATCGCCATTAACCCAACAGAGGTTCTAGTCATTGTTCGCGATATTAGTAAACGTAAACTTGCAGAACAGAAACAATATCAAACAGAAGCATCATTGCGTCAGATTGTTGAAGGTACTGCAGCTGTTACAGAACACGACTTTTTCCAGGAGTTAGTTCAACACATTACCGCAGCTCTAGATGTACGGTATGCAGGCATATCCGAGGCGACATCAGATGGTTTTGAAATCCTGGCATTTTGTGCGGATGGTCACTTACAAACGATTGATGCTTACCCGGACGAACAGTTTCCTTGCTGTATTCAAGCACTTCAACAAGGACAATATCATCAACCTGATTCACTGCTCAGTGTTTATCCAGAAAGTGAACTGTATAGCAGCTTAAACGCAGAAAGTTACCTTGGCATTGCCCTGCGTAATAGTGCAGGCACCTCCATTGGCAATCTATGTATCATGCATGATCGTCCTTTAAGGAATCACCAATGGATGATCAATTTACTCAAGATTTTTGGAGCCCGAGCTGGTGCAGAGCTGGAACGCTATCAAACAGCCCGACAACTCCAGATACTGACTAGCGAACTAGAACAACGGGTTGCTGATCGCACAACAACCTTAGCTAAAACTGTTGAACATTTACAAACCGAAATCAAACGACGACAAGCCCTTGCAGACCTATTACTCAAGAGTCAGGACCAATTGCAAGATATTTTTGACAGTGCTAATGACATGATTCAGAGTGTCTCACTCGCCGATGGTTCGTTCGAATTTGTCAACAGATCTTGGTTGGAAACATTAGGATATACGGCCCAAGATTTAGAACACATCACAATCCTGGATGTTTTGCATCCAGATTATCAGGAACACTATTTAACGTTGATACAACAGCTAAAAACAGGGCAATTACAAAAGCTTGAGCAAGTCGAAATTAGTTTTGTTACTAAAAATGGTCATGTCATTGAAGTTGAAGGCAACGTCAACTGCCGCATCGTTGATCATCAGACAGTTTATACCCGTGGGATTTTTCGCAATATTAGTGAACGTAAAAGAAATGAAGCACAACTCTATAATCTTTCAACACGTTTGAGTTTAGCTGTTAAATCTGGTGGTCTTGGCATTTGGGAATGGGATCTTATCAACGAGCAGTTGGCCTGGGATAGTCGAATGTGCGAACTCTATGGCATTCCACCAGAGGAATTCACAGGACATTTTACTGATTGGTCAAATCGGGTTCATCCAAACGATCTTGCAGAAGCACAGGCTAAATTTGAAAAAGCCATTCAAGAGCAAAAAGAAATGGATATCGAATTTCGGGTGATTCATCCTAATGGTCAGGTGCGACACATTAAAGCCAATGGGTTAGTCCAGCCTAATAACAAAGGAGAACATCAACGCGTAATTGGCATTAACATGGACATTAGCGATCGCAAAAAAGTAGAAATTGAAATCATCAAATCGCTAGAGCGGGAACGAGAGCTTAATGAAATGAAATCCCGCTTCGTATCCAACACTTCCCATGAGTTTCGAACTCCTCTAACCGTAATTTCAAATAATGCAGAACTGTTAAAACTATTTGGCAACAAACTCAATGAAACCGAACAACAACAATGTTTAGACACCATCTTGAACTATGTCGATCATATGACTGAGCTAATTGATGAGGTTTTGGTGGTCAGCAAAGCTGAATCGTATCAGATTCAGCTTAAAACTACCCCTCTAGATGTTGTTGAGTTTAGCCAACAACTAGGGCAAACAATTAGCCTGAGTTCACCAAAGCATCACGTCGAATTTGTGGTACAAGATGCCCGCTCCCACTTACAAAAACATAGCTATTATGCTCCAGTAGACAGTAAGATTCTGCAACAAAGTCTGACCAACTTACTAACCAATGCCATTAAGTATTCTCCCGAAGGTAGCAAAATAATTTTTCAGTTAGAGCTTTTACCTGACACTATTCAGTTTAGAGTCATTGATAAAGGGATAGGAATTCCTAAAGAAGATCAGAAATATTTATTTGAGCCCTTTCACCGTGCCACCAACGTTGGAACACGTCCAGGGACAGGTCTGGGACTGTCCATTGTGAAACATCTCGTCAATATTCACCAAGGCAAAATCAACGTTCAAAGTACCCTTGGACAAGGCAGTTGTTTTACAATCACAATTCCTAGCCAATGGCAGGAGCTCGATTCATGCCATAGATGACCCCACAGCTTTAGAAGGTTTAAGAAACATCAGAGGAATCACCAATTTATAGGAGTTATCTATCACAATCAACATGAGAAATTTGAATAGATTAGATGAGTTGAGATTCTTGTCAAACATGTTATTTACTCTCACCTTCTATGTATCCTCCTAAAGTAGCTTCATCTTGAGCTGGTTCAGCAACACAACGAACTTACTACCAGAGAATTCATCATGACAAAAATTCTAATTATTGAAGATGAAGAAAAGATTCGATCCAGCTTACAACGCATTTTGAAACTGAGTAACTTTGATGCTCTAGTAGCTGCCAATGGCTTAGAGGGCATTGAAATCGCAAAGAAAACACTGCCAGATATTATCCTTTGTGACGTTATGATGCCAGTGCTCGATGGCAATCAGGTCTTGCGAATATTAAAGAACAATCGTTCAACCGCAACCATACCGTTTATTTTTCTAACCGCGAAATCCCATCGGCTCAATATCCGTGAAGGAATGAATTTGGGAGCCGATGATTATTTAACCAAACCTGTTAAAATTGAAGACTTATTAGATTGTATTCATACAAGACTGGGCAAAAGAGAATTACAATTTCAACAATCACAGGCACAACTGAACACATTAAGCGCTAATATTGCTCGCTCCATTCCCCATGAACTCAATACACCTCTCAATGGAATCATTGGTTTTGCTGAAATCTTAAGTACAATGCCCGACCCCGAGGTGCAAGAACTCAGTAATGAAATTTTAGCTGCTGGCGAACGTCTCTTGGTCACCATTACTAAATTTTTGGTCTATATCGAGCTAGTAGAATTAACTATACACTCAGCGAAACCGAGTAACTTTTGCAAACAAGCCACTAACCTAGCAGCCTCTCCTGTGATTGAGGAAATTGCCAAACGAACCGCAACCAAATTAAATCGCCAAGCTGATCTTCGCCTTAAACTTCAATCTGGCAACATAACAATTTCCTCCTTCTTTTATGAGAAGTTACTGGAGGAACTGATTGATAACGCTTTTAAGTTTTCTGAGAATGGTGATGAGGTCATCATTAGTAATCGCTGGGAAAGTGGCCAAATGATTTTGATCATTCAAGATTATGGTCGTGGTATGACCTCAGACCAAATCAACGAAATAGCGGCTTATAATCAATTAGAGCGCTCAATATATGAGCAGCAAGGCCTTGGTTTGGGATTGGTAATTGCAAAGTATATTGCTGAACTTCAAGGCGGAACATTAATGATTAATAGTCAACCCACAGTTAGTACTACGATCTATATAACACTTCCACTACAACCAGCTCTAGCGAGAAAAGATCAATAAATCTCATAAAAGAGAATTCAACACAATGACAAACTTTACCGACTGCTCCATGCCGCATAGCTCACGTCTAAAGTATTAGCCTCCCCCCACAAAACAAGCAGCTTTCTCCACAATACTCAGAGCAACAGCTTCAGCAACCTTAATACCATCAACACCAGCCGAGAGAATTCCTCCCGCATATCCTGCACCCTCTCCAGCCGGATATAGCCCCTTGGTATTAAGACTTTGAAAATCATCTCCACGCTTAATGCGAATCGGTGATGATGTGCGCGTTTCCACACCTGTTAGCACCGCGTCATGCATAGCAAAGCCTTTTATCTTTTTATCAAAGACAGGCAGAGCTTCACGAATCGCCTCAATGGCATAGTCTGGCAGGCTTGTACTGAGATCACACAGATGCACGCCAGGTCGATAGGTGGGTTTAACATTCCCTAGCTGTGTGGAAGGCTCACCTGCAAGAAAGTCTCCCACCAACTGACTTGGGGCCTTATAGGTGCTGCCACCCAACTCAAACGCACGGGACTCTAATTCCCGTTGTAAGGCGATACCTGCAAGAGGACCATCTGGATAATCCTCTTCTGGAGTGATGCCAACAACAATACCGCTGTTGGCATTTTTACCGCTGCGTTCGTATTGGCTCATGCCGTTGGTAACAACACGACCAGTTTCTGATGTGGCCGCAACAACCTGGCCCCCTGGGCACATACAAAAACTGTAAACTGAACGACCATTGCTGCAGTGATGCACCAGCTTATAGTCGGCAGCCCCCAGGATTGGATGGCCAGCCTGTTCACCAAAACGACATTCATCAATCAGCGGCTGAGGATGCTCTACACGAAAACCAATGGAGAACGGCTTAGGTTCAATATAGACACCGCGTCGATGCAGCATTTCAAAGGTGTCACGCGCACTGTGTCCCACCGCCAGGACAACATGGTCAGTACGAATATAGTGACCATTGGCCAGGATCACCCCCCGCATCTGACGGTCTTCGATATCAAAATCGTCTACGCGGGTCTCAAATCGCACGTCTCCACCAAGAGAGAGAATAGTATTGCGCAGATTCTCCACAATCTTGACTAGCCGATAGGTGCCGATGTGGGGCTTATTGATGTACAGAATTTCTGGCACAGCGCCAGCATTCACCAACTCTTGCAAGACTTTACGACCATGGTGATTTGTGTCTTTAATCCGGCTGTAGAGCTTGCCATCAGAAAACGTACCTGCCCCACCTTCGCCAAACTGAACATTGGACTCGGGTTTGAACTTGCCCTTACTCCAAAAGCCAAAGGTATCCACAGAGCGTTCGTGCACCGCCTTGCCCCGCTCCAGAATGATGGGCTTAAACCCCATCTGGGCCAGCAATAGCCCGGCAAACATACCACAGGGTCCATTGCCAATCACCACAGGTCGATGCTCTAACCCCTGAGGGGCTGAAGCGACATAGTGATAGCTAGTGTCCGGTGTGGGATTCACATGGGGATCTTTCTTGAATCGGTTCAGCAGTTGCTTTTGTTTTGGTGTCTCAATGTCAACGATGTACACCAGCCGAATTTCACTACGCCTGCGGGCGTCATAGCTACGTTTGAAAACTTTGTAGCTAGCCATGTCAGCTGCTTTAAGACGCAGTTTTTTCAGAATAGTGGCCTGTAGCTCCTCGTCCGTATGGTCGAGGGGCAGCTTGATCTCAGAAAGACGCAGCATGGACAGAAATTGGGCGTGGGTCACTGTGGGTCACTGCCTATTTTGCCACGGTTGTCTGGCGATGGCGCTTTGCTCAGCCACTAGAACGTGACCAGAATCACAAAATGCGCTGGGGAATAACGATCTGAGGTTTGTATCAAATTTAACCGAACCTTGCACACACTTAAGGAGCCAACCCCTATGGCTTATTACAGACACCCATTGCCCCAGCTGTCTGACGATGTCTTTATTACGGATGGGGGCATCGAAACCGTGCTGATTTTTCAGCAGGGCTGGGATTTGCCAGACTTTGCAGCATTTACGTTGTTGGATCGTCCCCTTGGAACTGAGGCGTTGCAGACCTATTTCAGCATCTACGGAAAACTGGCTCAAACCTATGGCCTGGGTTTAGTTTTAGAGAGCCCCACCTGGCGGGCAAACGCTGACTGGGGTCATCGCCAGGGCTATGGTGCTGCTGAGCTAGCAGATGTGAATCGACGTGCGATCGCACTGCTCGAAACCACTCGCCATGACTACGCCACTGCCCAAAGCCCCATCATCATTAGCGGCTGCATTGGTCCCCGGGCCGACGGCTACAGCCTTGACGTCATGATGAGTGCGGCTGAGGCTGCGTCCTATCATCAGGACCAGGTGGATAGTTTCCGCGACACTACAGCGGATCTGGTTTCAGCCATCACCATGACCTACCCTGAGGAAGCCATCGGCATCGCCCGCGCGGCCCAAAACGCTCAGATGCCCGTGGTCATTTCCTTTACGGTGGAAACCGACGGCACACTACCCAATGGCATGGGGCTACGGGATGCGATTCACACGGTTGATGCAGCCACTGATAGCGCTCCCGCCTATTACATGATCAACTGTGCTCACCCCATTCACTTTGACCGTGCCATTCTGAATCAAGGTGCCTGGGTAGAGCGCATTCGCGGCATCCGTGCCAATGCCTCCATGATGAGCCACGCTGAGCTAAACGAGACCGAAACCCTGGATGAAGGCAATCCCCAAGATCTGGGCGAACGGTTCTACATGCTGAAGCAACAGCTACCGCATCTAACGGTATTGGGGGGCTGTTGTGGTACCGACCACCGTCACATTGAAGCCATCTGCAAAGTCTGTAGTCCAGTCTCAGTGGGTTGAGTTCAGTGCGTAGGATATCCGTGGTAAACCAGTACAAAGATCACTATCTATCCACCACGCACCGTGCTCACCAAAACCCTAAAATCCTTATCCCAGGAACGTTGGCTAGAGGTAACCTCCTTGCTCGGCCTTGGGATAGGGATTTTAATGCGACTTAGCCAGTACTTTAGCAATCGGTCCCTATGGTTCGACGAAGTTGCCCTCGGGCTTAACCTATTGGACCGCAACTATCTGGAATTGCTAGAGGCCCTGGATTACAACCAGGCCGCCCCACCCCTGTTTCTGTGGGTTGAGAAATTTGCCATTGATACATTGGGCAGCCATGAGTTTGCTTTACGGCTATTCCCGTTGTTGGGTGGGTTGTTGTCCCTGGGATTGTTTTATCGGTTTACCCAACAGTTTACGCAAGGATGGGGGCGACCCATTGCAATTTTGCTATTTTCAGTGCTGGGCTACATCGCCTACTTTTCGACTGAAACCAAACCCTATAGCTGGGATGTTGCGATCGCATTATTGTTATTCATGGTGCTGATATCCATGGATACCCTTAAACCCAGCCTCAGAAAATTATCTATGGCTGGCATGCTGGGTATAGTCAGCATCTGGCTTTCATTTCCCAGTATTTTTATCCTGGCAGGTGTTGAAGGCGCTAACATCCTCACACTTCAACCCTGGAAAATATCCTGGCAATCTCTAAAAGAATTTTTACTACGACGGATTCCTCTCTATGGTGCCTGGATAGCTAGCTTCGTCGGCCTATACTTTGGGGTGATCAGCAAAGCATTGTCAGAGACAGAGTTAGCCAATAGCTGGGCAGGCCGCTACCCCGATAATTTCTGGGATATTGTATGGCTGTTAGATTCCTTTGGCCGATTCTTTTATCGCCCCCTGGGGTTTCCCAGTCCCACAGATGGTGTTGCCATGGTGGCCTTTGTGACTGGTTGTATTTTGTTGTATCAGAGATCTAAACGGCGACTACTATACCTTGGCAGCCCATTCATCATTTCTCTAATAGCTGCTTTTCTCCATAAATATCCGTTTAGAGAACGACTGATCTTATTTTTAACCCCATTTGCGCTTATCCTTCTGTCAGAAGGAATTGTTTTTTGGTTGGAGCGATGGAAAAAAAAGCCTAGAATACTGGGCGTTATCAGCCTGATCATGGCAATAACCATGATATTCATGCCGTTACAGCGAGGTCTACGCGTTACGATAGTGCCTACAGGTTTGCATTTTGATCACGTGAGACCAACGATTGAATATATTGATACGCATTGGCAATCAGGGGATAAGCTCTATGTTTTGCCAGGAGCACAGCTACAGTTTAAATTTTATAATCGCCGCTTTGAACTGCCGACATCTGACATTGTCCTCAGCCAGTTACAAAACATTGGCATTTGGAAAGTATCTGATGAGGATTTAGAACAGCACTATAGGGAATTAAGGACCCTCAAAACAACAGAGTTACAAAACAAAAAGAGGGTGTGGATTCTGTTGGCACGCAAACGAGCCGAATCGGAAGAAGCGATTGTAGAGCAGCTGAACCGATTAGGATCACCGTTAGAACGGAAACAATATCCAGGTGCTATGGTGGGTCTATACGATTTTTCATCGTAGCTCTCCCATGTCACCTAAATCCTTAGACCTCACCAAAGTCGCATCTCCCATTGGCACTATTTTATTAGTCACCGATGCCAATGTAGTTGTATCCCTTGACTACGAGGGATATGAGCAACGAATGATGCGGCTATTGGCTAAGCGCTATGGCACCTTTGATTTAGTTGAACTACAACTCGGCAGTGCATGCTACAACCTGCTTGAACGTGATTTATTAACCCCCATTCGTCATTATCTAGCAGGGGATCTCACTGCCATTGACCCTATTCCAGTTAACCCTGGTGGCACTAAATTTCAGACAAAGGTTTGGCAAGCTTTACGCTCTATCCCCGCTGGCACTGTAATGTCCTACGGAGAGCTGGCACGACAGTTAGGCAATCCAGCGGCAGTCAGGGCAGTGGGCACCACCAACGGTTTGAATCCTATTTCCATTGTGTTGCCATGTCACCGTGTCATTGGTGCAAACGGCAATTTAACAGGCTACGCAGGCGGATTAGATCGTAAACGCTGGCTCCTAGAGCATGAAGGTCTCGACATCACTCAACTCAAACAGAAAAGCCAAGAAAAACAACTTTCTCTGTTCAACAATTAATAACAATCGACAGATTTCTCTGTTTCAATTTATCTGTTTCATCTGTTTCAACAGTACGGGGAAAACACCAGCAGCCAGTATCCCATGGGTTTGAATAGCATCACCACCCATCAACTCATGGCTCAAGTTTCGCCCCGCTTTATGGTCAGAAACGTATGCGTCAACTTAAGGGACTCTAGCCGTACCGACGCTGACGTCGCCCACCGTGACAACAACCGTGTCAAATAAACTAATATCGGTGTCTCCAGGAAATGACACATTAAATGCCCCCTCAGTTGCAGGCAATGTGCCCAAGTCAACCGTCTGCTTGGCTAAATCACCACCGATGGTTAAGTATCCCTGTAGCTCACCATCGGCATCTGTTGCAAAGTCTTGAAATGCCAGATCGCCACCAACGCCAGCGATAATGGCCACACCTACATTGCCGCTGGTGCTGTGGTTATTAGCTCCTGAAAAAGCGCCCATACAATCCTCCTTTTATTGGCCTTTTATTGGTTTAAATAGGGTCCGCCGTAAAAATCCAATAGGTATCCACAAATTTCCAGCAGACCTAAGCTTGATGCACAGTCAGATTACTAAGGTTCCAGCTCCATCGCAATTAGAGCTGAGCATATAATCCCCAAATAGCCATGGGGCGCAGATAGTGACAGGCCCGAAACGTTCCCATAGCCGTAATTGCCTCTGGGGTGCGAAACTGCAAGCCATAGTTATAAATTTGCTGCACCACCGCTTCTGTTATCGCCATGGCTTGATCGCGTTTGCCCATCTGAGCCAAAAATGCCGCCAACCCAAAGTTAATGCCAGTCCAAACCTCTAACTGGTGAGTGTCGTCCGGGTTTTCTGGCGAACCATCGGGCTTGACGCCGTTGGCTGCGCCGATGGCCATCCCTAACTGGGCCGCACTAAAGAAACCCGTTTGGGAACCTGCAAATTTTTGATTTTGTGGTGTCGAATGCTTAGCTGCATACTCATTGAACTTCACAAAACAGGCATCGTAAATCGTGTCGAGGGCAATATTGATAAACTCTTGGTCCACAATGTCCGGCAAATCCATCAGGCGTGCACAAAATTGGCCGCACAGCTGATCGGCCATCACCACGTCAGAGTTGCTTTCGGAGTCTAAACGATAGAAACTGCCTGTCCACAGCTTGTTTTGATAAACAATTTTGCCCTGCTTAATCCAGCGCTGATACTGGGATTTAACAATGGCAAAGCTGCCAGAAATTTTTCGATGCTGCTGCAAAAGGTCACCCATTTTGATCGCGGCTTCCAGGGCCGCCAGCCACAGTCCGCCACAGTAGGCGCTCAAGCCCTTAAGCTGCCAGTCATCAAAGGTTTGATCCGGAGCCCCTCCATTTTCAGGGACACCGTCACCATCCAGGTCAAACAGCTTGAGATATTGCAATGTCTGAGTCACGGCGGGCCAGCATTCCGCCAGAAACTCAAGGTCATCGCCCCCGGTGAGCACAAAGGCGCGGTATACCTGTAGTACAAAGTCACTGGGTAAGTCCTTCCACTGATTGCAGTCTTGGTAGCTGGTGTAGTTTGTGGCTATCCAAGGATTCTCATTGGGAGCACCCAAGTCGTGAGGGGTGGCACCTTTCAGTTTGCGTGGAGCCAAATGCTCGGATTCACCCATCGTGTAGTAATAGCCAATGATGCGCTTTTGGGGATCTTCTGTGGGGATAGCCCGGGCAAAAGCTCGGATAATGGCCTTTTCGAGTTCGGGCCATAGCATTAGCGTTGAGAAACCACCGTACAGCCGTACATCCAGACTTTCATACCAGCGGTAATCTATGCACTCCAGCACCCCAAATTGACCCACCGGATCAATATCGCTCGCGGCTGACCATAACGTACCGCCGCTGGCCATGTCATAAAGCTCATTAAACAGAGCCATCTTGAACCAATCGGGCAGATCGGGCCGATCGAGAATTGGCTGCTGCCAGTCGATAATGTTTTGTCGCCAGGTTGGGTAATTGGCTAACGCCTCCTGGGCTAACTGCCAGGCATTGCGGCCAGAGCGACCTGATAAGTCAGTGCTGTCGCTACCTAAAAAGTCTGTATATCGTCGATAGGCCAGTTTGCCTTTTGCAAACTCGGTTACGGGTAAATCCCAGGTCAGGACAAAGGGCAGTTCTTGAGTTTCGCCAGGAGCCAGGGTGAATTTGATTGCGATCGCACCACCCACCTGTTCGTCTTTAACAGCAGACGTTGTATCAGCAACATTACTTAACGTCCCATGGCCAGCGAAGCTGTCCCACAGATCACCGCCATCCCCAGCCGGGTTCCAACGGGTGTGATAAGTCATCCCCTCCGTGGTTGGCACCGCAATACAAAATTGGCCATCTCCTTCACCAGGACTCTCCGTCCAAGCCCCATCCATGACAATGCCCGTGGCCCGCTCACCGCTGACTAGCAGATTAAAATTGCCAGCACTCTGTCGCAGCGGTGGCACATAGTCATAAAACGGGCTGCCATCCTCCCGCTGCTGAATTTCTGGCGAAGACTCAGAGTTCGTAAACCAGCCCACCATGTTCTGCCAGCTCAGCAAAATGCTCAAGGTAATCGGTTGATCAGTGGGATTATGGGCTGTCCACACAAACACCGCCACCGGGTAGCTACTCTCTTGATAGTTATCGGGCCATATGGGCGAAAACTGTTCGCAAGTCAGGTTTGCGTTAAAAACATCTTGATAGGAATACCAGCTACGGGGATATAGAGCTTTATAGGTGCCTCCCTTGGCATCGTCATTTCCTGTCTGCCCCGCCGGGTACCATTGCCAACGCTCTAACCCATCACCAGTCGTTGCCATGGCATAGGTCTGCGAGGCACCAGCTGCTTCCTCATAGACGGCAAACTGACAGGCCGGAAAATGATCAAAGATATGCTCGCCACCGTCTAAATGCCACAGGTTGAAGGTGCCGTTGGGTGCCCGGCCAATGCAGCCAGCCCCCAGCCCCCCCAGTGGCATGCCGTGCTCAGGGCCATCATCTAAGTTGCTAGCGTAGCGAACGATATAGGGCGTTTCCCATTGCGCACCGATGGGCCAAGTCCAAGCAACAGAGGGAATTTCAGGGCCAGGCATAAATTACCGTCAAAAACAGCAATCAGCATTTTATAGGGGGAGTGGGGAATAGGGAATAGATACTACAAAGAATCGCTATAACATGGACACAATCGAGCGTGGTTACGATAGCGTTATTTCTAAAGCAAAGGGCTAAGGCAATTTCGGCGCAAGGAGACCGCCCCTATGAAGTCCCCAAACGTTATCTATCCCATCAAAAAACCGATCAGGCGTTTGAGCCATTGGTGCATAAGGCTTTGGGATGGCATTAGTGGCAATGAATATCGCCGCGTCAGGCAATTACGGACAGCCTTAGCAGTCTCGCAACAGAATGAAGCAGATCTAACCCAGCAACTGACCCAAGCCCAAGCTCAATGTTTGGACCTGCAACAGGCCTTAGAAAATAAAAACCAGCAGGTCCATGAGCTATGGGAAGAGCTAGATGTATTAATCGCTGAAAATGATACTGAACTTCAAACGTTAAAACGAGAACTCGCTAACCAAACATCAGCCCTGAGCAATTGTCATTCCAATTTAGTGGCTGTTCAACGGTTCCAGGCAACCGAGGTTCCAGCAACAGCGCCTTTATCAAATTCTCAACCAGATACGACACCAGAAACTAATTTAGCCAATTGGAAAATTGCTTTTGTCGGGGGACACCAAGCCACTCGACGTTTCGTAATCGACACATTACACACTAGCCATGGGCTGATCCATACACCGGTAGAAATTCCATCCCATCGAGAGGTGAGTACGTCTCAGAAGCAACTCAAAGATAAGCTAGCTGATTGCGATCTGGTGGTTTCGATTGTTGGATATTCCAATCATTCACTGACTAAATCCCTAAACCACCTACGGGACAAAGGAGCCCTCAAAGGCAGCATCCTGATTCCCAATAGTCGCGGTGTCACTGGTGTTGTTCGCGATATTTTGGCCTTTGTAGCCAAGCAACCAGACCCGATTCAGGAGCACACTGATTAAGGGAAGCACAGCTTCTCGCAGCCCATTATTTCAAACACCTTTTGGCTACAGCCAACCATTGGCGACGCCCACAATTAAGCCCACTCGGAATAGTTGCCAGCCAATAAAGGCTATGAGTAAAACGAAGATGATCCGATTGGTCCAGTCTTTTGGGGTAGGGGTACTCATGGCGAAATGGCGGAATTTTTCTTCACTATAGTGTTTCTTTTTGAAACACGTGGGACGGCAATCGTTGAGTTTATTGGAAAGAATACCGATCTTTTGACCGTCAACACTAGGATGAGGGACGTAGTGAGCTCTAACGTAATTCATGGCTGACACCACACCGACTTTGGCTGATTTAGATATGCATCCCTATTTAGTGGAGGGTGAGTTACCACCAGGATTAGCTAGCAAAGTGGGTATCTATGCCATTTTTGATGAGGCTAAAACGCTGCAATATGTTGGCTACTCAAGAGATGTCAGTGTGGGGCTCACGCAGCATTTAGTGCGCTGTCCGCAGCAGTGCCACTGGTTTAAGGTCCACACAGTAACGCGCCCTAGCCGCACACTGCTAGAGGAAATTCGGAAGTCCTGGATCTCAGAATATGGCACCATCCCACCTGGTAACGCTGACCAGCAAACTATGTGGGAAAAACCCATTGATGCTAAAGCCTTTATGACAGAGGTGGAACGGGATGAGATCGCAAATGCCGAACCCTCCCAAACCAATAAACTACTCAAACAGTTAGCCCGCCGCGTTGAAGCCGACGTCAAAGCCAAAGTTGCCGACCGAGGTGCTCAGATCCCTATTAAGTTCAATCCCAAGCTCAAAGAACAGGGATTATTAGCTCTCAAATAGTATGAAGCGGGACGTTTAGGATGAGAAGCTTTTCCGGCTTAATTAGGGGCGCTATTCACATCCCAAATTGTCCAGCCTTCTTGTTCGCCTATTAAGGTGCCGGGCATATCTGGGTGCCATTCTTGTCGAGTCAGGATATAGCCTGCACCAAACTGCTTTGCCACATCGACTAATTCCGCCGCCGTGCGCTGCATAAATATTGCATCTAACTTATCTTCCGCAGGGGCTGGCAATGTGCCCACCATCGCCTCTAGCCGCTGTTGCCAGGTAACAATACCAGCATCTGTAAAAGGAAATGCCTTAAAAGTAGCCACTACAGAGCGCTGGCTATAGAAACGAAAGATCCGATCTGCGGGAGGTACCAGCACCAGAGCGTCAGTGGGGGTGCGATCGCGAAAGGTTACCCCCAGCTTTTTCACCGGGTGATCATATAACGGAGCAAATTTAATCGCCCGATGAACAGGCCCCAAACTGCGATGAACAATCACACCACCCAGATTGAGACCGACAAACACAACACATACAGCAGTGATCACATAAGCCGCTGGACGCAACCGTTTCACCTGGGCAGGGAACTCCTCTAACAAAAACGGATACGCAAAGCTTAAAAACAGTGCCAAATGGAAGGAATAGGTCACCGTCAGCACAATCAAAAAGAGTGCATAATTCAGGACCGGAAAGCGGTTAACCCGTTGGTTCACATGCTTCCAAAAGGTGTCTCCGCCCGGCTTAATCAGGCTTAAAACCACCACCACCAGAGTAGTCAGTCCACCATAGTTGTCGACAACAGGCGCAGCAATTAAGAGTAATGCCAGCGCCTGATTCCCTCGGCGATAGTGTTCGCTGGCATACACAGCAATAGCCGTCAGCGCCATTAGCAAAATAAACGGTGTTGTTCGCGCAAACTGTAGTTTAGCCACAGTCGCGATGGGATAAACCTCCACAAACCAATAGCCAAGAGCTAAGAGCCCACAGCCCATCACCATGGCAGAGCCAATGGTCATTTTGTGATTGGGCTTTAACTGTCGAGAGCCATATAAACACGCCAAACCTGCCACCAAAAAGTGAACAAACCGCCACCAGCTCTTGACGGAAAAGTGGGACATGATGATGTGGTGGGGGTGTCGCACATAGCCATAGAGCCAAATAAAGTCTGAATTGCTGAGCAAATCACTACTCGTATTACCACTCAGCACCATGGGACTGTAAACCATGCCTGCCAAAACCAGCAGGGCTCCCCATGCCCCTAAAAGCTGTTTGGGTCGTTTGTGCCTGAGGCAATAAAAAATCAACGCCGGAGTGAATAAAACCCCTGGCAACAAACCAACCAGAAACTGTAGTAGACAGCTGATGCCAAATAAGACATAGCCCCGTATCCACTGCTGCCTCAAACAGAAGTAAATCCCCCAAACCGCGATCGCAATGGCATAAACACTGGGGTTCGGAGAGCGCCGAAACAAATCCGTAACCCCCACAGTGCCATCCACAACAGCTAAGCCCAGAAAGGGTAAAGCCGCGGCAGCCAGTTTAGACTGCCCCAACTCTCGACCAATGGCATATAGCCCCAAACTCAAGCCTGCAAATGCGATCGCAAAGTAAATAAAGCAGACCATCGGCACACTCAAGCCCAGCTTCACCGGTAGCGCTAAAGCATAGTAATAGTAGGACCTCGGTGTGAACTGGAGCATCTCCTGCACATAGAAGTCCTGACTGTAGAGTGTGGGGTCTACCAGAGCCATCACCGCAGGCATCTGATTAAAAACATTCTCTTTTGAGAAGTTGTAACCATAGGCCACTAAACCACTCAGTGCCATCGCCAGCTGCATCAGCACAGGAGGCGTAGTCATTGTTTTTGCGTTGGCCATCATCCAGTAGAGTTCGTGGGGTCTAGCGATCAGGTTAAAACGCAATGGCACCTCTGATCAAAAAAGGAGCCGCCCCATTAGCCGCTCCCTTTTCAAAATTATTTAGGTGAAAAACACAAAATCACTGACTAAAACGTGATTCCAAAAACGTTATCCAAAATGCGCTGCATGATTTGCACACCGGTAACCGCCTGCCAGCCAAACAAACCCACAAGAATTACGTTGAGGCTAATGTGGGTCAAGCGAGCAGTTTCGCTACCACGCTGCATGTAGGGCACAAGGGATGCTGCGATCGCAATTAAACCCGTCATCCCTAGACCAGCCAATAGATGGGGACCGACAAATAGCTTGCCGTTGTTGATATAGGTAACAGCCATACCGCCGATGGTACCGAGTACCATCAGTGCCAAAATGATTGACCCGATCTGGTGGTGCTTAAGGGCAAATTTGCCTTTGATGAGTTCTTTCTTTGCTTCACCACTGGCGTAACGGACCTTTCGGCTCTGGAAGCCCAAATACATGGCATATACAGTGAGGCCAAACAGGACCCACATCAACATCGGATGGAAAAAATTCAGATAAGGCTTAATAGTTTCAAGGGTCTCAGGAGTCATGGTGGGTAACCTCTTAACGCGTCATAAAACTTAGTATATTGCGCTCATTTCCATTCTGCCGTCGTATTGAAGCGACTTTCACCGAGAAAAAACCTGCATGTCACCCATACATTTGCAGCCAAGACCCTCAAACAAGCACGATCGCTCAGGTTATTCCAGGGCAGATTTGGCAAAATAGTCCCATTAGGGATGTCCGAGCATCATTCTGAGATCCAATCGCTTCGTTATTCCGAGCCATGATGAAGGTCAATAAACGTTTTGCGCTGCTCTTAGCAGTGGGGTTGAGCCTTACACTACTGCTGAGCCCAGTGTTGCCAGGTCGAGCATCAGAACGCCCTGGTCATATCATTCTCCAAAATAGTGGTAGTAGTGACACCCCAGAGCAGAGTGTAGAACCGACGGGCGAGGAAACTAACGACGCCGCCTCAGACGCTGAGACTACAGCGGAAAATGAGGTTGAAGAGGATACCGCTGACGAAACTAGTGACGAGGCCTCAGACGCTGAAACTGTAGCGGAAGATGAGGTTGAATACGATGCTGAAGCTGCCGCCCTGGAACAAGAAACCTGGTTTCAGCGAGAGCTGATTATAGAGGCAGACCGACTATATCTGGCCGGTGATATTGCCACTGCCGAAGAGTACTATCGTGAAGCCAAAACGTTTGGTTGGCGCGATGATGATGATTTAGAAAATATTCCAGCCGAACCTTTTCGCAATCCTGAGCAGCTTTCCCCCGGTGGAGCCGTCTATTGGCGCGAGTCTGCCCGTGGCATAGAGGCGGGCAGAGAGTCGCAAACCCTGGTTCCCTTAGGCTTACTCACAGAAGAAGTTCCAGCCTTTATCCCAGGTCATCTGCGTTATGCCGAGCTACTCCAAACCTACGAGCGTCCAGAGGATGCCGAAATAGTTCTGGAAAAGGCACTGACACTATATCCATACGATCCTGATTTACTCAGTGCTCAGATTGAGTTGATGATGAAGCAAGAAGAATGGATTGAAGCATCGATTGCGTCACGTCAATTTGCATTATTGAATGAAGAGCATCCTGACGCAGAACACTATGCCAATCTAGCTGATGAAAACTTGGATCGGTTTAAGTCAGCCACGAATGCCAAAATTCGGAATAATGCGATCGCAAACATTTTCACTGGAGCCGCTGGTTATATCCTCACTGGCGGTCTATACGGTCCCTTTACCGCCCTCAACTCCAGCCTGATCCTGCTGCAGGGCGAAAAATCGTTAGGAGAATCAGTCGCTAACTCAGCCCGCGAGCAGCTTCCCCTCTCCGAAGATGAAGAGCTTTTAGCCTATGTCCGTGGCATTGGAAATCAGTTAGCTTCCGTAGCCGGTCGCGATGATTTTGACTACACCTTCGATGTCATTCTTGACCGAGAATTGAATGCATTTGCCCTACCTGGCGGCAAAATCTTCGTCAATGCTGGGGCCATTCTCGACACCGATAGCGAAGCTGAGCTTGCTGGACTGCTGGGCCATGAAATCTCCCACGCCGTCCTCTCCCACGGGTTTCAAATGGTGACCAAGGGCAACCTCACCGCCAGCCTCACCCAGTACTTACCATTGCCAGGCCTAGTCACCAACGCGATTGTCTCGGGCTATTCTCGCAGCATGGAGCGACAAGCAGATATCGTCGGCACTCAAATCCTGGCCTCCAGCGGTTATGCCGCCGATGGCATGCATGGTCTCATGCTTGCCTTAGAAGAGCGCTACGGAGACCGTCAAGTTGTCCCCTGGCTTGCATCCCACCCAGCCCCCCAGGACCGCGTGGATTATCTACAAGCCATTGTCGAAAATGGCGGCTACAACCGCTATGCCTACGAGGGTGTACTGGGTCACGAAGCGCAGCAAGCCAGGGCCGAGGTAGAACTCGCTGCCTATGAAGATGAAAACGGCGAAACCGTTGAAGATGAAACGGTTGCCGACGATGACGAAATCGAAGAAGCCGTTGAGGACGTTCAACAAGAGCAAGAAGAAGCCATGGATGCTGAAACAGAGCCTGTCACGACAGATGAGGCAGCAGAATAGGGTCTATTAGTTTCCAAGCTGGCCTACTTCACCTCACATCAGCCATGGGATAAACTGACGCTCATGGAAGCTCAGGAATTACGATTAGCCAAATATTTCACGGCAGGCATATCCTTTTTGCTACTAGCCCTGGGAGGAAGTCTTTGGCCATTCACCTGGTGGGACATGTATTCCACTGGTGATGGCTATAGCCCCCCCACTGAAGTGAGTCGTCTTGAACTCCACGTTGTAGACAGTTCTGGGCAACAGCATGTCTTACGCCCCATGGATCTCTACACCTTGGATAACGACACCTCTAACCAAACCCCTGGGCACCAGCTGGTGCAAAATGCCATAGAAGGCAACGCTGAACAGCAGGCGATCTATCGCCCTTACCTGATTCAACAAATAGAATTTGCCCTTGACACCAAAATTGAGCAGGTTGAGGCTTGGCGTTACTTTTGGCAAGTCGACTTTGACCAACAGCCTCCCATGGACATTCATCAACCTGCCCAGACTGTTCTGATTGATCGTTTTGCTGCCCATCCCACAGACTGAAATTGTCTAAGCCTGTCTAAGCCCCTATGAGATTTTTTCAGCGGATTGAACGTCGCTATGTTCAGTGGCTCACACGCCCTGCCCAAAATGCGGCTGGACGCATGGGCCTCTATCGCATTGTTTATAGCTTGTTCTATCTCTGGTTTCTCAGCCCCTTAAACTTCTCTGAGCTGAACCTGGTGCCCGCAAGTCGCTGGGACCCAACTATTTTATTGAGTGGACTATCGCCACTACCAGACGGCGGCTACGCTGCCATGGAAACACTTTTGGTGATGGCATTAGTGTTGCTATTGCTAGGGTATAGAACCCGTCTAGCCACCCTAGGTGTTTTACTCATGGGATTTGGGTTAGCAGGGTTTCGCACTGGCTTTCTCATTCAAGAACGTACCATTGTACTCACGGTGTTTTATGTCCCCTTGTTCATGCTGTTTTCTAGATGGGGCGAGACCTACTCCATTGATGCGTTACTAAAACAAAAGCATGGGCACCCCGCCACCTCACCTCATTCATCTTCCTGGCGTTACATATGGCCAGCACGCGGGCTCATGGTAATTTTATCCATCTTATTTCTGTCGGCGGCGGCGGTGAAATTGATGGAGGTGGCTTGGCTGGTTGAACCCCGGCTAGTGGGCGATTTTATCCTCGCAAAGGGAGTTAAAAGCCATCTCACCAATGGGTTTCCCATTCATCCATTGGGACCACACATAGGCCGTACTGCTGCGTTGTCAATTCCCTCACAATATGTGGTGCTGCTATTTGAAACCTGCTTTGTTCTAGTTCTCTTTAATCGGTTTTCCCAAGCTCTGCTCTTTCGACTAGCCCCTATTTTCCATAGTTTCAACACACTGTTATTGGGCATTCCATTCACATCGGTGCTCAGCATGTATGCCGCTTTTCCAGATTGGCAAAAGCTGTATGAACGGTTTTATCCCAAAGTTTTAAGACTCCAATGCTTAAACAAACTGCCATCATCACTGTTGGCAGCAGGGTCAATGGGCTCAGCGTTACTAGTTGGCCTACTTTGGAATACCACGCCCATGCCTCGTCAGGTTTTTGGCCTATTTGGTTTACTCAGCTACCAAACCCTTTGGTTTGCCCTATTGCCGTTTGTATTGATATGGATTTGCAGCCCTCTTTGGCGACGTCTGCGGGGTGATCAACCCTTACCCACACCTGAACGACTATAGGTTTTTATTATTATCCCCATTCACTAGACGCACTGATAAGTATGGGTTTATTGCGAAATGTAACCTATTTGTTACCTGCGGGCTGCTCCAAGTCAATGACCTTGGTAGACTAGAATCCACGTACGATGCCAGTTTTTTATCAATTTACTGGCCCGACACCTTAATGCGGTTTCATAGCGCTTTAACCATAAATATCTTGATAGAGGACTCATGGTAGATTCCCTAAGGAAACCTCAGGAAAATACTCGATTTGATGAGCTACGGCCTGGGGTTAAGGCACCTTCTAAAGACACGATCCTCACCCCTCGCTTTTATACCACTGACTTTGACGAAATGGCCGAGATGGACCTATCCGTCAATGAAGATGAGGTACGCGCCATCATAGAAGAGTTTCGTGCTGACTATAACCGCCATCACTTCGTGCGGACCGATGTGTTTGACCAGTCGTGGGAGCACATTGATGGTGACACTCGAGCTCTATTTATTGAATTTCTAGAGCGCTCCTGTACAGCTGAATTCTCTGGATTCCTGCTTTATAAGGAGTTAGGTCGTCGTCTTAAGGACAAAAACCCCCTTCTAGCTGAAGGTTTTACCCTGATGTCCCGCGATGAAGCTCGCCATGCAGGCTTCCTCAACAAGGCGATGTCGGACTTCAACCTCCAGTTAGACCTTGGTTTCTTGACCAAGAGCAAGAGCTACACTTTCTTCAAGCCTAAGTTCATCTTCTATGCCACATATCTGTCTGAGAAGATTGGCTACTGGCGCTACATCACTATTTTCCGTCACTTAGATTCTCATCCTGAGAATCGGATTTATCCTATCTTCCAGTTCTTTGAGAACTGGTGTCAGGATGAGAACCGCCATGGTGACTTCTTCTCCGCCATCATGAAGGCGCAGCCCCAGATTCTCAATGACTGGCAGGCTAAGCTATGGTGCCGTTTCTTCCTGCTGTCGGTATTTGCCACGATGTTCTTGAATGATATTCAGCGCAGTGGCTTCTACGCATCTTTAGGTCTAGATGCACGTGAGTACGATATTCACGTCATCAAAAAGACCAATGAGTCAGCTGCTAAGGTCTTCCCTGTGATGCTGAATGTAGAGCACCCCGACTTCTTCAAGCATATGGATACAGCGTCTGATGCCAGCTTGAAGGTCGCTGAGATTGGCAAGAGCAATCAGCCTAAGCCTGTGAAGCTTCTACGTCAGCTGCCTCACATCGCAAAAATCGGTGTGAAAATGGTTCAGCTTTACTTCATGAAGCCCATCGATATGGCAACTACCCGTGGCGTTATTCGCTAGATAACAGTTGCTTCAACGTTAACAGCCGGGCCTTTTTGCAAAAAGGCCCGGCTGTTTGTTTTTTTTGCTATCCATCCTCCCGATACCACAGGGCTAAGCCACCGCCTCGGCCACGGGCCGCAATGCCCGTCTCAGTTACCCAAAAGTACTTAAAGAAGGCTTGTTCTTTGAGAGATTGCTGGAAAAACTCCTGATCAGCTGCCTCAGGTCTCATTCGACCTTTATATAAAGTGAGGCCACCTAACACAATCTGGATCTGGGTAAAGTCAAATGCTAAGCACCGAGCTTTATGCCAAAATTTGACAGGGCCGGTCAGTTCCAGCTTCAACTGGCCTAGGCTGACCGAATTTTTCACCAGACCTTGATCATCTGCCGTGGCTTGATAGTTGAGCTGAATCTTGATGATTTTAGGCAGATATCGGCCTGCCCCTAGAGCGACCCCTGTTTTCTTCTGACGTGTTTTTTTGGTGCCTGTGATAAAGCATAGTCGCCAAGTGCCAACTAAGTCAGTTAAGGAATAGCTATGCTTAATGCGCTTTTCTGTGGTTTGTAATGCTGCTACTAAGTCTGTAGCTGGGGGGAGCGCAGCAGATGATTTTCTCTGCGCTCCTGCGGCTTGGTCTAAAACGGCTGCACTCTCGTTCATTTTGTTTAGCTAGGAGCTGCGTTGCCAATTTTACCCCTGACTTAGAAATTGAACGTTTTGACAAGCCCGTTTTCTAGAAAATGGTCAAATCCCAGTCAGCATCGGTTAAGCCATCGGTACCTACTAATTGGATGCGGATATCGAGGTAGCGATCGCAATACACCTTACATTGCTTATAGCGTGGATTGGGGCTACCAAAAATAGCATCTTGCTCTGCATAGCCCTTGAGTAGATCAATGCGCTCTACTTCCGAAAGCCTAATCAAATCATCAGTTGATGTCGATACGGTCATAATTTCCCTGAGCATAAAAAGATTCCTTATCAGGCTAGAGCCAACTTTCCAGTAGGCAAGTGACTCTCCCAAAAAGCTTAATCTCTCAGCAAGATAAATGGCCGATCCCCGTCATATCAGACCTATTCGGTTTACATCCCTACAAAATTCTCAGCCTGCTTTCACACGACCTTGTTAAGCTGGGGCGACCTTATAAATTAATCATCTTTGCAATGGTCAGCTACCGTCTTGAGCGCATCCACCTTGAAGTTACTAACGTTTGCAACTTTAAATGTGACTTTTGCCCAGACGCCATCATGGAACGTAAGCGTGGCCATATGGACCTGAACCTGCTTGAAAAAGCACTAGATGAGATTGCTGAACGGAACCTGGCCAAAATCGTTGCTTTTCACCTGATGGGCGAACCCTTAATCTATCCCCACATTTTTAAAGCCATCGATATGGCATTGGCACGAGGATTAAACCTACATCTCACCACCAATGGCAGCACGTTTCACATCTTTCCTAAACATCGTCAGCAGCTAATTGCCTCCGGCATTCCGAAAGTTACCATCTCGCTACAAACTCCCGATCCAGTCACGTTCATTATTCGGGGTGCGCCCCCCAAGCTCAAACCTGAGCAATATTTTGATGGCATTATCCAATATGTCAGGGCTAACCTCGCCGACTCCACATCTAAAACCCGGGTACACCTAAAATTCTTAGACACTACACCACACCCATTTTTGGTACCGCACAAACAGATGCATGTGGTCGAAGGCAAGGCCCAGATGCAACAAGAACTAACCGCTTGGGCCGATCGATTACTGGACGGTTGCGATCAACGGCCTAGCGATAATGACCTGCGTCAACGTATTGCCCGCCATAAGCCAGGTCGGTGGCAGGTTATCGAACTTACTCCCAAACTTGCCCTAGAAACATTCCCCCTGGATAGCTGGGGAAATGTGGAGAGCACAGAGGTCATCCCCGCCAAGTTTGGTTATTGCAACGGTACGTCAGACCAGGCAGGCATTCTGTACAACGGCACCGTTGTGCCCTGCTGTAAAGACTACGATGGTCAGATTCCGCTAGGCAATCTGCAAGATCACTCCCTAAGCGATATTTTGGATACACAGCAGCCAGCCTGCGGCCTCCGCCAGGGATTTAACCGTTTCCAAGTCACCAATCCCGTGTGTCAACGTTGCATGGGAGCGGACACATCCCAAAAAGCATTCGTGCGGCAAGTAGGTTCAGTTGCTTACTTTAAGGTGTATAACCCCATCATGAAACGTTTGCAGCCAGGTTGGGGCGAAGTTTAGGGGCTACGCTGAGCGTAGCTGACTTTGCAGCCAACCAGTAGCGCTCTACCTTAGAAAAGCTCGAAGCAGAGGTAAGATAGGGTGTCACTTTACTGCTTAGGTGCCCATGGGACGGCGACTTATACGGATTTTTTTAAACTGGCTGAGAAGAATATTAACTCAGTTTAAAGGAGAACAAAATCGCCGTCATTATCCCTCACCCCCACAGCGACTAACGTCATCAAAGCAACTCCCGCCCCAGATGCCTGTGCAGGAAAATCAGCCAGAACAGGGGCTAACAGATACAACATCGCCCATAAAACAACAACACCAAGCTCCATCACCCAACCCAGCCGCCAACAGGGCAGCCAACTCTTCTAATTTCAGAATATTACTCAGTGACTATCAGTACTCTCCTTGTTCAGCAGTACAAAGTTTAAGCAAGCAACTATCCAACCCAACGACTCAACTAAATCGGGTGCAGGAACAACCAAAGCAAACGTTAGATTCAGCAAAAACATTTTTCACTCAAAATAAGATTAGAAGAGACCAGCCAGAACCCCGAGTCGTTTCAACAGAGACACCAAAAGAAGAGAGTTTACCTCACGAACACATCAGAAATTTAGAGCACTTTTCTTCAGAGATTGCATTACTCCGCGACACAGACATCGACACCAACAAAACGCAACCATCCCCATCATTACTCGCCATAGATGCTGCTAAACAGCTAAATACTAAACAGCTGCCACAGCCCGAGAAAGCCACGCCAAAATCTACGTCAACACCTACTGCTGACCCAAGAGCCATTACAAAAACGGGGATTGTAAAACTATTATTCAAACTTAAAAAGAACAACCACCATGGTTATATCGCACCCCATGACGGTTCCAGCGACATTATTTTCCATCAAAAATATATTGGCAACGAAGTATTTTGCCAACTAGAGCGGGGCATGGATGTTGAGGTTACCGCCCATATTACTGAAGGCAAGGCCTACGCAGACCACATTCGGATTCTATAGCGATTCTTGAGATGCAACTTTTGTCAAAGAAAGTTAACCATTCCCAATCACTAGTTCGAGTTTTTTGAACTTAAAATTTGGGTTAGTTGTCTTTCTATTTGATTATGGTTGCCATTGCAATAGTCTATTTCTCTGGCCAAGGTCACACCCATCTGATGGCTGAATCACTTGCCAAAGGCGTAGAAGCCACTGGTGAAACAGCTCACCTGCTGCGCATTACGGGTGAGCAAATTGTGAATGGTCGATGGCAGGATGACGCCATCTTAACCACCCTCACTGCAGCCGACGGCATTGTCTTTGGCACTCCTACGTACATGGGAGGTGTAGCTGGGCAGTTTAAGTGTTTTATTGATGCCGCTAGTGCTACCTGGTTTCAACAGGGCTGGAAAGATAAAGTTGCAGGGGGATTTACCCATTCGGCTTCCCCCAGTGGTGACAAGCAAGGCACATTGCTCTACCTCGCGATCAATGCGGCACAGCACGGCATGATTTGGGTCGGCAACGCAGAACTACCCAATCCTGAGACTGGTGTGAATCGCTTAGGCTCTTTTATGGGGTCTATGGGGCAAAGCTATTTGGATATGAGTGGTTCACCTGCAAACGTAGAACCCGGTGATCTAGAATCAGCTCGCCTATACGGACAACGTGTGGTCACTGTGGCACAAAAGATTGCAGCCTAGGGATGAGAGTTATGAGTTTTGTAGACGCTTTAGCAGCTTCCCGAAGGTTATGCTGAATTATGGTTGAACCACCTTGGATAATCACGAAACTGATGCAGGGCTGAACTTAAAATTCAAAATTCATAACTCTCTCAACTTTGTCCTAAGTCCTTCTCGCATTGTTCTCCCCCCAAAATCCCATCTCGTATTAACGTAGAGGGTGGCCCACGTATGCCGTTGTCACAAGGAGTCCATAGGATGATTCAATCTGTACGCACCTCAGTTGATTGGAACCAGCTAGCCGAGCAGGCCCTGGCTGGTCAGATAATTGACCACCAAGATGCATTGAGGGTGCTACGGGCTGATGACACAGAAATTTTGGCACAGTTGGCAGCGGCATACCGGGTACGTCACCACTACTGGGGCAATCAAGTACGACTCCACTTTTTGCTCAATGCCCAAAGTGGTCTCTGCCCTGAAGACTGTCACTACTGTTCACAATCAAAAATCTCATCCGCAGACATTGAAAAATATCCACTGATGGCAAAAGAGCGGATCTTGGCTGCTGCCGATCGCGCCCACCAGCTCAAGGCTGGTACTTTTTGTATGGCTATTTCAGGCCGCACGCCCTCACCTCAGACGTTTGAGAAAATTTTAGATGCAGTACAAGCGGTTAAAGCTGACTACCCAATGCGGGTATGCACCACGTTGGGGCTATTGAATGAGGAACAAGCCCATCAACTCAAGGCCGCCGGAGTTGATCGCATTAACCATAACCTGAATACGGCTGAAGCCCACCATGACGATATCTGCACAACCCATGGCTATCAAGATCGTCTAGACACTGTAAAAGCGGTACAAGCTGCTGGGCTAACCACCTGCTCAGGCGGCATTTTAGGTATGGGTGAATCGGATGAAGATATTATCAATCTGGCAAAATCCCTCCGAGAGCTGGATGTGACCAGCGTGCCAGTGAATTTTTTGATTCCCATCGAAGGTACTCCGTTTGCTAGTCGCAGCGAGCTTACGCCTCAACGTTGTTTGCGAATCCTGTGTTTGTTCAGGTTTTTACTGCCAGCCCAGGAAATTCGGATTGCCGGAGGGCGGGAAGTGCATTTGCGATCGCAGCAACCCCTTGCCTTATATCCAGCCAATTCTATTTTTGTCGGTGATTATCTAACCACAGCAGGCCAAAGTGCCACACAAGACTATGCCATGGTCAGGGATGCAGGCTTTGTCCTAGAATCGCCGGACGGCAGTCCACTGCCAGAAAATATTGCATGAACGTTAGTTGAAGAAAGTCGGTAAACATGAAAAAATGATGTACCAGAAAATACACTGAGCCTTATCCAAGAATTCATTAGCCCGTCAATGAATCTATGGATAACATAGAGATTCCTAAATACAGTCACTGCAACCTATTTCAAACAACTTCTGTTGCTGCCATAAACCTTACTTAAAGCATTGGAAAATACTGCCAATTCATGTGTTGTCTACAGGTATGGAAGAGGCATACTAGAGCAATGCATCTGCTGGTAGTTGATCTACAGCGTTGTTTTCAGCGCTTAAATGTCACACTCCGGCAATAGTTCGGTAGGCAAACAAACTACTCACATCAAACATAAGCACAACTGCTATGCCTCGTCGTATTTTTATTGGTGATATTCATGGCCACTATGACGGTCTAATGCGACTGCTGGAAGCCGTGGATCTAAATCTCCAAGATGAGGTTTACTTTGTCGGAGACCTAATTGATCGGGGGCCTCAGAGCCGTCAAGTCGTTAATTACGTGCGTGACAATGGTTATCGGTGTGTGATGGGTAACCATGAGCAATTACTGCTAGAAGCCTTTCCCAACGGAGAAGCCCATATGCCCGCATTCCAGGGATGGCTTTACAGCGGCGGACAATCTACGCTTTCTAGCTACACCAGCGTTGACGACTTATTTGACCACGTCCACTGGATTCAAGACCTACCGCTCTATATGGACCTGGGAGATATCTGGCTTGTACATGCAGGATTAAATCCCCAACGCACCCTAGAAGAACAAACAAGCCATGAATATTGCTGGATTCGCGATGGTTTCCATAGCCATAAACAACCTTATTTTCCAGATAAGCTAATTATTACGGGCCACACGATCACCTTTACTTTACCGGGTGTCGAACCGGGAGAAATTGCTAGAGGTCCTGGTTGGTTGGACATTGACACAGGGGCTTATCATCCTAAAAGTGGCTGGCTCACAGCACTAGATATGGATGGCTCGATGGTTTACCAGTTCAATGTATTCAATAACATGCTGCGCATACGCCCGATTCACGACGCTGCAGCAACGGTAGAACAACATAAAATTAAACAGCGTTCTAGTCAGTTGGTAAATTCCTAGAATTAATATTCATAAACGTACGAGCAAGGCTGTCACGACGAATTGGCTTACTTAAATAGTCATTCATACCTACCTTGAGACAGTAATCACGGTCTTCAGAACTGGCATTAGCCGTCATTGCAATAATCCAAGGCTGAAGAATTTTCTGGCCCAGCTGGCGAATGCGACGAGTGGCTTCTACACCACTCATTTGTGGCATGCGCATATCCATCAGGATGACATCATAGTCTCCTTGTTCCACCGCTTCAATGGCTGCTCCACCAGTGGCGACAGTATCAGCCTGGTGTCCTAATAATTGCAACATGTGTTGAGCAACACGCTGGTTTACTGGATTATCGTCTGCAATCAGAACCTTCAGTCTCATTAACGATTGATCACCATCCTCAATACACTCTGAGGCAGAATTAATCACAGGTGCAGGAACCGATTTAGGATGAATATGCATCAGTGCACGATATAAGGCTGCCTGTTTGATAGGTTTCCAAACAATTGCTATGTCAGGTTGTTCTTCTTGACTGAGATTCTCCTTGAGATCTGCCAGCAAAATCAGAGGCATGTTAGGTTTATCCATGGCCTGCCGCAACGATTCGATGGCACTAAACCTATCAATTTTAGTAATTGCAGCATCTAAAATCAGGCTGTCAAATTGTTGTCCTTGCTGAACTAGTAGTAAGGCTTCAGCAACGCTGCGGCAAAAGACAACTTCCATATCTAAAACCTCTAATTGCCACCTCAAACTGGTACGGCGAGTGATGTTTTTGTCAATCACTAAAATACGTTGATCAGCCCAATTAGCTAGGGCTTCAGGTCGCTCTGATTGAACCGTAACAGGATCAACATGGGCTCGAATCGTGAAGAAAAACGAACTCCCTTTGTTAATCTCACTCTCAACCCACAGACGACCACCCATGGTTTCCGCCAGACGCTGGCTAATGGTCAACCCTAGACCAGTACCGCCATATTTACGAGTAGTCGATGTGCTTGCCTGACGAAATGGCTCAAAAATCTGGGCCAGTCGATCCGCCGGAATACCAATACCAGTATCTCGCACAGTAAATAGCAACAGTACGGATTGAGTAGCAGGATGGGCACGACGGATAACCGGGACACCCAGATCATCGCTAGGGGCTAACTGCACCATCACAGCCACCTCACCCTTGTCGGTAAATTTAACTGCGTTACTTAGTAAATTAAGTAAAATTTGTCGGAGTCGAATGGGGTCGCTAATAATCACAGGTGGTGTTTCAGGATCCACCATATAGACAAGATCTAAGGGTTTGTTAGCAGCACGGGTAGCTACTATGTCCAAACTCTCTTCCACGGAATTGCGAAGATTGACTGGATGTTCTTCAAGCACAAGTCGCCCAGCTTCAATTTTAGAAAAATCGAGCACATCGTTGATCAACGCCAACAGGGCTTGACTGCTATTCTGAATAGTCTCACTAAACTCTCGCTGTCTAGGATCCAGGTTAGTTTCTTGCATCATTTCAGAGACACCGATAATGGCATTAAGTGGTGTACGCAACTCATGGCTCATGGTGCCGAGGAACTCATTACGAGCTTGCAAAATGGCACTACTACGCAAGCGATCGGTAAATACAATAAAACTTTCGGTTAAACCAAGCACCAGCATAGGCGCTACCACTGGCAGGGCATAGTTTTGGTATATGGCTAGCCAACAAATAATAAACCAGCTACCTGTACCAATAATCCAGATACCTAACTGAGGTACAAAAGATCGTCCCTGCAATCGCCAACTGATGATGGGGCCGACCAGCAGCAGCATAGCGGCGACGAAATGTGGATTGATTGTTCTTAGCCAATTTTCCTGTAAGAGATTATGTAAAGCAGCGGCATAAACAAAGGCACCTTCGACAGGAGTATCTTTATCAAACGGTGTGCGAATCCATCGGTCTCGACCAGTGGCCATATCACCGATGATGACAATCTTATTATTGAAGTCCTCTACAGGAATCTTTCTCTCTAAAACATCGATAAAACTTCTAAAGGGAAGATCTGCAACAGGGGCTGGCCAATTAAGCAGCATCACCCCATTGTCAAACGAGGGAACATCTAGAATATCCGTTGTCAGGCTGTAGGCTTCAGCTGTTGCTTTTGCAAAGGAACGACTGTTATTAATGTGAATTTTGTGGCGTCGTGTTACACCATCAAAGTCATCACTGTAGTCATCAATATGGCCACTTGCGATCGCATTTTTATAAAGCAAATCATGCGCTTGTAGTATTTCCCCTTCCTCATCAACTGTCTCAGCCAAAACAACGCCCTGATGCGCTGCCATTACCTCAGCCAAGGCAGCATCATCCTTAGTCTTGTCTGGCATCAACACATCAAAAGCAGCCACCCGATTATTACTTTCCAACAAAAATTCTAACAGTTCAACATAGTTAGAGCGTGGTAGTGGGTGGCTTCCTAGTTTCTTTAACGTTCGATCGTCAATGCCAATGACGATGAGTTCATCACTCCACGCCCTTGATCCACGTAATCGAATTAGCACATCACTTGAAATATTATCAAGCGGCTTGATCAGCCCTAGGTAGGACAATGAGACAACAAAACTACTGACAAATAACCCTGGCAACAATGGCTCACATCGCCGCAAGAGTCTCAGCCAGTTAGGGGACCACCAACTCATAGACTTGCGTTTTGCCAAGGGGAGTAACAACAGTCGCCTCAATACGTCGATTAGCAGACAGAGGCAATTCTAATGCGAAGTTCCCCTCAGTATCGATCTCTTGAGTTTCTTCATCAATCACCAATAAATTGACAGGAAAGGTATTTCCTTCTACGACAACAATTGATTCATCCTCACGCCGCTGACGTTCTAACCTTAAAAGGTTAAAATTAGGCTCCTCAGTAATAGGTACTGGTTCAGAAGGGGGTTCTCCCGGAATCGTAAAATTTTGAAATCCAGCATTTACGGGTACCGATACCCCTTGAGCTTCAGAAGCCACACTACCCTCTTCAACAACAAGTGACGACCGGCCACTGGGTTGAATTGCAATACCAAAATTTGTACCCCGCACTCCATTGATACCGGCTGGGGTGCGAATCTCTAAACGAGAATCAGGATTAGTAAACGGTCTGACAAAGACTCTGGCTTGGCCGCGACTGACATCCAGTTCTGTAACTTTACCGCCCCGTGGAGTAGTGTAGAACTCTATAATACTCAGCAATGTATTTTCAGAGACACTAACAAAACCCACTTGAGTATCGACGGCGAGTCGGGCGAGGGAACCGGCTCCTGTACGTATACCATCACCCACTGCCCCCAAACGCTGACCGGATTGAGCACGTCCCCATTGACTACTCTGTCGAACATCGACGGTACCGCTAAAGCTACGTAATTCTAGCCAGCGGTTTACGCGTACCGAGAGAGGGCGAGCATCTGTTTTTAGGGAAATACTCGCGGCGACCACGGCGAGACCGGTAAGTATTACCAGGCGACGTGGGCGTAAATAACGAGATAACATGTTGCGATTGAGCCCCTTCATCCTGTTAGGTCCTTCTATACATGATGTGTGCACAGATTACCAACAAACAAATCATGGCACGACTGTTTTGCCGTAATCTTAAAGGTCATGCCAATGGCCTGTGGATTCAGGCCATTTGGCCGAAACAGTTGCTATTAAAAGGCATAAGCCGCCTGCCACTAGAAACACCACCAGGAATAACGTTTATCGACCTAATCGGGCACGATGAATGACGCGTACATCGAGCGATAAAGACTCATCAATGGAGTCAACCAGTTCTTTTGCATCTCTGTAGTTGTCAAAAGATGCAACATGAACATAGCTACCTAACCTTGAGGATGTCAAAAACGCGTCAGGAATACAGGCACGAATCGTAGGCAAGCTTTCTTCAAGATCATGGGTTAGCAGCACAATATAGGGCCGACTTGTAACATGGCCAATCACAATTCTGTCGTCATTCTCAAAGGTATTGAACTCTTGGGGAGAGACTAAAAAGTCACAATCCTCAGATTGAGCCGATACACCACCAACCGACAGCATCATAAATGTGCTTGCTGTCGTCAAACAACACATGAACTTTTGAAAACTGTTCAAGCCTGTATCACCAAAGCTAAGAAACACCTAAATAATAACCACATCAGGTGTCCTCACTTCTATAAAAATCCTGCAGAAGCAACCATGCTTCATATTCGGAGGGGGCAAACTATCCCTGTTTAGACATTTCACGGGTTTCTGCCGATAATTTGCCGGATGGTTTGGGGCTAAAGACATGGGCTGCGGTCAGGTGATGACTTGTCATCAATGCTGCGGTCAGCCGCCGATGCCGCAAACGAGTTCTCGCTTGTGTAGGGAGCAGTAGGGAGGATATCACTGCTTGAGGTTCCGAGGGTTGGGGTTTGACCGTTGGTGGCACCTTAGCCATTCCGTTACTCACCCCTGCGGCAAATACCAAAACCACTATCCCCATAGTGAAGGACTGGAGTACTTTGTCCAGCCACGAATGTCGAAAAAAGGCCAGCCACGACGCCTTCTGGTCTATTAATGGGGACATGACTTTATCAAGCTATTCAAAACAAAGATGCTGATGAGCGAGCAAATAGTGACTGGAACTGTAGGGCTCTATCAAGACTATTACAAAATTCAATGTTTTGAATTATAAACTTGCATAAAGTTATGGAACTGCGTCAATATCGAATCCTGGGATCGACATAGGCATTGAGGATGTCAATGGCAATACTGACGAGGGCTACGATGGTGCCAAAGAATGTCATCAACCCTTGCACGACTTCATAATCTCGTTGAGAAATAGCTTCAAAAAATCGATTGGCCAGGCCAGGCCAGGAGAAGGTGACTTCGGTCAGGACGGTACCCCCCAATAGGGACGCAAAGGTCAGCCCCAGAATGGTAATCACAGGAATCAAGGCATTCCTGAGGGCATGGACAGTGATAATGCGAAATTCGGGAATGCCACGGGCACGAGCCGCTTCCACATAATCGGCCCGTAGAGTCTGCTTGAGGTTGACTCGCACCATGCGCTCAAAAACACCGCTAATCAAAATACCGAGGGTCAGGCTGGGTAAGGCTAAGTGATATAGAGCTGTCCCAAACTGAGACAGATTGCCATGGAGTAAGCTATCCAACAGATAGAGGCCCGTAGGCCCATCGGGAGGGGTTTGTAGAAGGGGAAACCGAGTGCCAATGGGAAACCAGCGCAACTGCACGGCAAATACCAGCTGTAGAATCATGCCGAACCAATACATGGGTGTGGCATAGGTGAGAATGCCAAATAGCCTGCCACCTGCATCAATGGGCGTATTAGGACGTGATGCCGCGATCGAACCTACGGTGATCCCCACGATGGCGGCTATGGTCAAGCCACAAAATGTGAGTTCCACGGTGGCAGGGAAATGATCGCCGATGATTTGCCAGACGGTTTGGCCCTGGCTTGCAATAGAGCTACCTAAGTCAAAGCGCAGCAGGTGACCCAGGTAATCTAAGTATTGAAAAAATAGGGGCTTGTCGAGGCCAAGTTGCGATCGCAATGCCTCTTTCGCCTCAATCGGTGCCCTGGGTCCCAACAGCGCGTCCACCGGATCGCCCGGCGTTGCCCGCATCAGCAAAAATACCACCGTTGTGATCGTCCAGATCATCAACGGTGCCAGCATCAACCGCGACAGCACATAATAACGCAGCGCATTAGCCCGAGATGCCATGTATTTCCCCCATATCTAACCCAACCAATTCCCCTGTAGGGGCGTTCCATGGAACACCCCTACACAAGAATTCGCCAAAACCATTTATTTGTTGATTTGCCATAGCAAAAATTGCTGGTTTGGCTCGATCGCCACACCATCCACACCTGACGCAGCAAAGACATAATCTTTGTTTTGCCAGAGTGGAATATAAGGCACATCCTCTACCATCACCTGCTGTAAGTCTTTAAATACGTCACTACGAACCGATTCATCCTGCTCTGCACGTTGCTTAGCCAGCAGATCGTTGGTCCTAGTACTGTAATAAAACGAGCCGTTCCCCTGGGTTGCACCTTTTTCACAGAGCGTTTCTTCAGACCCCTCATTACAGCTGAGAAAAGGCTGCACAAAATTATCCGGGTCAAAATAGTCTGGATACCAGTTAGATAAGACACTGGGATAAACCCCTTTCTCCACGTTTTCCCACAGCGTCGCTGACTCAGCCGTACTCACTTGCACAGTCACCAGCCCTGGCAAATTAGACTCAATCGCTTCTTTTAAGGTGTTAGCCACCACACTACGGGTGGTAGAAGCAGTTGGATACCAAATCTCAAATTCAAGCGGATTCGCCGCCGTAATCCCCGCCTCTTCAAGAAATACCTTCGCCTGCTCATAGTTACCATCGCCATAGGCGGTTTCAAACACCGGCTCATGTACGTCAAAACTCTTGGGGATCAAGCTATAAAGAGGCTCTGCCTGGCCTTGAAAAGCGCGGTCGTTAATGAGATTACGGTCAATCATAGCGGCCACCGCTTTGCGCACATTCAAATCATCAAAAGGCGCAATCTTTTGGTTCAGCGACATATAGTTAACGACGGTTGACCCCGCCTCAATCACATTCCAGCCACCCTGTCCTGCTTCTCGTTCTAAGGCTGCAATTTGGTCGGGATCCAGTGTTTGATAAGCCACATCCAAACCGCCGGAGCGAAAAGTATTGTAGAGATTGGCTGGGCTTGTGAAAATCTGAATATCAATGCCCTCGTTACCCGGTGCTGTTCCCCAATAATCTGGATTGGCATCTAGCTTAATCACATCACTACTAAAGGAAGCCAGCTTATAGGGACCAGAGCCAATAAATTCTTCCGGCTTAAACTGACCATCCCCAATGGTGTAGGTTTCTAGCGGTACAGGCGTCACCCCCCAAAATGTCAGCAACGATGTAAACGCCGCAAAAGGCTGCTTAAGCGTCATCGTCAGTTCGTATTCACCAGTCGCTTCGACCGTATCAATTTTTTCTGACAGCAAGAACGCGGGACGGCCGCCATTATCCATAAAACGCTGAATGGAAAACGCCATCACTTCTGCATTAAAGGCAGAGCCATCGTGCAGCGTCACCCCTTCTCGCAGAGGAACCGTATAGGTCAGGGCATCGTCGCTGACGGTGGGCATATCTGTCGCCAGCTGAGGTTCTAGGGTGGTGGTGCCTGGGGCGTAGGTGTAGAGACGATCCCCCAGGTTATAAAGCAGAATGCCAGGGAAAATTTCATAGGCATCGGCAGGATCCAGGGTACGGGCCTTCAGGGTAGTCCCCATGGCAACACGGCCATCTGAAGTGGTGGGACCAGTTGCTTGCTCACCACCATTACCCCCACAGGCAACGGCCATAATCAGACATAGGCTAAAAAGGCCAATGTAGTAACCCAGTGAGCGCAGTGGTCTTGGCCAACCACGCTCACTCAAAAACTGAACCGACATAGAGGATCTCCGATACGCTAGCCGACCACAGTTGTCTATCCCTGGCCTTAATAGCAGACACAAACACGTGGCCCATGGGTGCTAGTTGTACCATTCTCAGAGGTCGCAAGCAATTAAGTAGGTGACTCAAGACGCGATTATTACTGATATTGCAGGGATTAGACGCTTGCGAAATAACGCTGGTCTTATAAAATGAACATCAAGCTAGACCGCTCGCAGCTTCAACCTGAACGTCTTACTTACTCAACCTTTAATAAGCGCTGATAATTCCTTTTCAAGGGAACTGCTTTGATTTGAGCCTATCGGCCAACTAGTCAAGATTCGACCTAGCAGCATTACTGACCCACTATGGCTAGGAGCCTCTTCCATGCAGACCACAAGTAAATTAGGCTTTCAACCCTCAGGAAGGGTTTATCTTCTCATGGCCATTGCCATCTTTGGTGCGGCCAATGCAGTCACTCGCAAGCTGACTGAACTGGGGGCGATGAACCTAATTGATGAACGTAACCCGATCTCATTTTGCAATGTATTGTTCGTTGGTAATTTATGCGCCCTCATTCTGTTAGCCATTACCTATGGTCGGGAGTGGCGGAAACCAGCATTGCAAAAAATTAATTGGCAAGACTGGCTCTCCATGGCTGTCGTCGCAATCTTAGGAGCAGCCATTGTACCAACGCTCATCTTTACGGCACTCGAGATTACTCCGGTTAACAATGTGATTCTTATCAGTCAGATTGATACACCGCTGGTGCTGGCATTATCGGTTTGGGTGTTGGGCGATCGGGTGAATAAATGGGTGGTTGCTGGAGCCGTTGTTTCTTTTATTGGGGTTGCTCTAACCGTATTGATTCAGCCTCCTGGCACTGAAATGGTTTCCATGGGCATGGGCATGGTTTTAGGCCGTGGCGCTCTGTTTACATTGATAGCCGCTGTGATCAAAGCCGTGGCAAACCTGATCAGCAAAATTAGTCTGCGTGAGATTCCATTGGGAATTTTCAGCGTTTTTAGAATGTTTGTTGGAACTGTTTTCTTCTTTGGAGCCACCGTGGTTCTCTACGGTCCTGAGCATTTTATGGATGTAGGTTCACCTTTTTTGTGGCAGTGGATGCTGTTCTATGCCGCTATCATTGTTGTGGCGGGTCAGTCATTTTGGTTTAACGGTCTGAAACGTAGTACGGCCAGCGAGGTCTCATTTGCCACTGCATTTAATCCGATTGTAGGCATTCTGTCTGCATTTATCCTGCTAGGTGAGGTGCCCACCCTTGGACAGTACTTGGGAGGTGGTGTCATTCTGTGCGGCATTGGATTAAACCAAATTGGCGTACAGCGATTAAATATAATGCGTCCTTCTCAGCGACCCAGCACTAAGGAAATGAGCGAATCTGGTGGATTCAAAGGCGTTTAAGCACGTTCGCCCCCAGGCAAGCACAAGGCCAACCCCTACCTAACCCATGCACGATAGACCAACCCCTACCTAACCCATGCACGATATCCATGCACTATGGTGAAGGCCATTGAATATCTATCTGTTGCACATACAGGTTCTCAATCTTCAACAGCGGCAAGGTGGCATCATCATCAATGCCTGAGAACAGATTCAATGTGAACTGATAGCGTCCTTGATCTTCAACAGGGCGATTATCCTGTCGCCAGCGTTCGATTTCGGTGGCGAGGTCTGTGACTAGTTGTGAGGTGATGGTTGTATTTCTTGCGATCGCAACCCTCGGTGTCAACAACACCGGTACTGCCGACAACAGCTGCTCATCACCCACCGTCGCCATGGCAAAACTGTAGCGACAATCTAGCCGCAAACCATAGGGCTGGGGGGCTGAATCCGGTAGTACCGTCTCAAATAACCGCTGCAAATGAGTCAACACCGGCTGTTCGGGCGTATCCGAGAGGTCCGCAATGTTCCAAGGACGATTATTCACCAACAGCGGTGTCACCCAGTTACTAAAGCGTACCTGGGGCGTCTGGAACACAAAGACAGGATTAGTTTGAGCATAGGGCACCAGTTGACGGTTACGGGTTAGCCAGATACCGCTCCAGGCATTTTGCTGGGCTAAAATATCGCGATCCTGAATGATCAGGGTGCGATCAGGAATCGAGGATTCTCCATAGACCGGATCGAGGGCGGCTTCCTCCGGAGATTTTTCTTCAAACCGATAGAGCTGCTTCTGGAAACCAGGCGCAGAGTCTTGCCGTTGAGGTGAATCATCAAGCTGTCGATAGCCCGGCAGCAGCACCTGGGGCAGCAGCGCTGCATCAGGTGCCACAATGGTCATCTCCTTGATGGCAGGTTGACCAACAGGTACCGGAGGCTCTTCTTCATTAATGGTGTAGTCCACACCTGTTGCCACAATGCTGCGCTGCACGGGCTGCCACTCTCTCCAAGTAACAGCCACCTGGCCCACTAATTTAGTAAAGTCATCCACTGCTTGAGTTGTCTCTTCGGCTAATGCTGTCAATTTTGCAGAGGTATCAGCTTCAGCTAGCTGATCAAACGTGGCTTTAAGGGCTGGGTATTTTTGATTAAACCGCACCAACGCATCAAATAAAGTCTCTTCACTACTGTCCTCTGGTAAACCTAACTGTGCCGGACTAGGTAACCCTTGCAGGTTATAGCGCACATCACTTTCTAGACTATCCTGAGCCACATCCAAGTGCTCATAGGTATAGACATACTGCCATTCACGCACTTTCGCTAACTCATTGCCGATGGCATCCGGATCTAACTCAGCCTGTTGCAACACCAGAGATGGCGGGATGGGGTAGGTGCGTAGAGGAATTGGAATCTGGACATGACCAAGGGTATCCGGCTCATCGGGTTCAATAAAGCTGAGCCAATCAGACGACTGATACCCTGCTATACCGCGAACAGTTTTGATGTTGTATTCCAACTCATTCCGGTTGAAGGTCAGATTGAGTTCAATATCTTCATACTTTTCAGGATTTTGAGTATTAAAGAAAAACGTTAGATAAGTTGTTTCTTCTAAAGAGACTTTAGCTGGAGACAGGGTGAAGTCAAGGGTGGAGAGATCGGTAATCTCGGCTTGGGTAGTCGCATCACGGGCACTTATCAACGTGGGCTGCCCGGCTAAACGCACTGGGAAATCCCCATCATCGGGCAAATCATTTTTCACAGATACACCGTACTGGACAATGGTTTCAATGGCATAGGCCTCTGCTAAATTAATACGTAGCTCTTGGTTGAGAGCCTCAGCAGCACGGCGTTGACGTGCATCATTATCGGGGCGTGATGGCTGTAATAGAGAAACAACTTGAGCACTGATAGCATCCGCCAATGTCTCTTTGGCAGCTAAAATCCCATCAACGTTGTCCGCAACCGTATTGCCTAAACGAACCGCTGGGACAGACACTTCGGGTGCTAAAAAGTCTTCCACTGCTTGCAAACAGCTTTGCCCCAACAGGTTCAAGTCAATGGCATCAAAGCGTTTGTTATCAGGCTGATAATCGGCACGGTTCCGGTCTGCCTCTGTACTGATTTTGAGATCAACGGTGCCCGCCATCAGGGTATTGGCCAACGGGGCAGGAGCAAAGAATAGAGGATTGCGGTCTTCGCCAGCAGGTAAAGTCTGTTGGTCTAGATTCAGAGGCTGAATTGTATAAGTGAGTCCTCCCTGGCCTAGACGCACGGCCCAAATTGATTGACTGCTGGCATTATTGGGATCGCCAGGGAAGCCGGGGTTACGGTTATCGCTGGTGGCAAGACGCAAACCAGAAAATGCGGCTTGGAAATCTTGGGCAAATCCTTGAAGAGAGGCTGACCGGGTATCACCATTGATGGTATGGGGAGATAGATAGGCGGTGGACCGCTGCACCAGGGTACGGTCAGGTAGGTCATTGGCAACTAAATTATCATCCCGTTGCAGAGTCACGTTGACAGTGACTGGAAAGATTAGCTTCTCGGGATAGATAACAGTATTGTTATCCGTGGGTAAATCTAGCGTTATGGGAATTTGTTGGATGTAAGGCGGCTTAATGAATGGGGCACCTATTTGGAGAATGGGAAGGGTTTGAATTGCGATCGCAACCTCCGCCAGAGACACAGTGCGATCTAACCGTTCTCTCAGCTGCTGCACCTGAGTTTTAAGCTGGGCATTTGCGGGGTCAGGGGCACTCGCCAAGGCTGCCACCAAGGATACTCGCACCTGCTCAAACAGCTGTGTGAGACTGTGGAACGTCTCATGGTCACGGGTTACTGGCACATTAGACTGGCTGTGAAATGGCTGCAAGGCCGCATTCAGAAACGGCTGCACATAGGTCTGAAGTTCAGGAGTCGTATTCTCAACCAAGACAGACCATGATTGGAAAGCTGGTAATAGCGACTGCCCAGGCTGAATTAATCCAGATAATGTCTGGTTGGTCGTGACGAATGCCGCTAGATCAATCTGCCGATGGGTGCTGGGGGATGGCTGCAGGTTACGCACAACTGCGTCCAGGGTGGGCTCAGTGATTGAGCCACTAGTTGATACAGACGCATTTGGAGCAAAGGTAAGTTGAGCAGGAATCGTCAGAGTTGTTGTTGTCCCGAAGAAAGCATTTGTGGCCAGAGCAATGTCCGTCACTGTTAGCAGCTCGGCATCTAAGCCAATATTGAGCGTTGTATTCTTAAAGACAGCTTGGACTTTGTCTCGGGCGTGGGCTAATGAGTCGGTGCTTCGCCAGTCATACGTCAGGGGTACGGCAAGGATAACCTGATCATCGAGATAATCACCCTTGGCCTCTAAAATCGGGATCAAGGCCTCAACGGTGATACCAAGAGCACCCGCAATTTCTGCTAGCGTATCTCCTGGCAGGGTTTCATAGGTGTTGGCCTGGCTACTAATCGACAGACCGTCTCGGACTAAACCCGGTGTATCACGATGACGTTGGGCAATTTGAACCACTTTGGCAGCAGTGGCCGCTTCAGTAATGTTGGGCAGGGGAGCGGTTGCGATCTCGATCACATTATCAAAATCTCGCAGCAGTGCCTCAGCTTTTAGAGCCTCTTGTGCAATTTTCCGAAGACTATCGTTAACAACAATATCGCGCTCGACGGGAATCTCTAATCGAGTACCTGCTGTCCACAAGCCGCTCAGCTGCTGATTTTCTTCGGCTAAATCATCTACTGACAATCGGAACGTGTTAGCCACAGTTGCAAAGGTTTCATTGGCACTGACATTGTGGGACTGCAGCGTCAAGCTTTCCAAAGTAATGAGATAGCCATAAGCCATCTCCACAAAGCTGGTCAGCACTGCTTTATCCACAGATTTTTGAACAACATTTGTACCTTGTAGTAGCACAGACGTTGCCGCTGTTGCTGTCACATCAGCTTGATGAATCTGATAGTAAATCTGTTGGTAGGTCTCACGCGCTGCGATCGTCTTGCGCCTGACCTCTTCAAACAAATTACCGGGGGTGGAAATATAAGGACTAGAGTCTAGCTGTAGCGATAAATCCAGGCGAGCTTTTTGCTGAGAAACCGCCTTAAATCGATAACGTTCCACTAGCGATGGCCACTGATTCAGCCCCAACAGTGGATCAAAATAACGGACAGGCAACTCAGTGAATTTAAACTGTTTGAAAATGTTGCCATAGAGATCGCGCCACTCTAACTGTGGTTGTACCACTGCCTGGGCTGAGACACCTCGATAGGGATTCATCTCAGGAGATGGCAGTGACGGATTGGCAGTCCCGCCCTGATCAGTAGACAGGGTATAGACTGGCAGCACCCGTTCATATTGCCATGGGTGGTTGGCATCTTCAGGATCATCACTGGGGCCAATGGGTAATGCCTCCGGTGTTGCCACAAATTGTCCCGGTTGTTCTAATAATCGATAGCCCAAGAGCTGGTAGAGATTTTCCAATTCATCATTGGCAGTACCATTATTGGGTTGCACTGACACATTCGGACGTGTCAGCTGTATCCCTAAATGACCTGCGGGTATTTGCAATACCGGTATGGGATCGTGCTCATCATTACGGATGGCCAACAAATCTACTGATTGGGCGGCGGTAATGTCCACACAGTTGTGGAAACGAGCAGCCTCTTGTGTGAAACCCGTCACACGGATCACCAACACCAAATCCGCTGTTACCCCATCTGTAAACAAGTTTTCTGGTAGCCCAGCGGCACCCAAAGGTCCATAAACCAGGTAATAGCCCCCTGAATTAACCGTGCTGCATTCCCACAGAATTTGTAAAAAGTCAGCGCCATCACTGTCACTGTTCGCAGGTAAGGTGGCTTGATAGGTGGTTCTCGTTGACGCTGTACTGAAGCTTCTAGCTGTTGAACTTGTTCCCGCCGCTTGACTGCGGGTGGAAAGATTAGCTTTTAATAACAACACATCACGAGTCGGTTGCACGAGTTGCGCCGTGTCAGCGTCTAGATAAAACAAATCGAGGCTGGGAGATGCCCCTGTGACCCGAATTGCTTCCAGCAAATCTTTCCCCACTTCATCAGTGCCTTCTAGCTGATAAATGTTATCTCCTGCCAGGCGACGTACGGTTACCTTCACCTTGGTTGACCACTTGACCCTATCGCGTGGTAGCGGAGTGGCTGTTTTGTCTGTCGCATCGGCCAGAATGAAGGGGATAGTTGATAGAGGAGCAGAGTCAGGTAATAAACCTTGCCTATAGGTCAACGGATCGGCTAGATAGGCCCGCAAATCTGACGGTAATTCTCGCAACTCGCCTACTGTCATTGGGCTCCGCTGACGTAGGGTATATTGACGTTCTACAGATCGATAGAAAGGCAGCAGAGGCGGTGTTGTTGACTGATGATCTAGATTAGGAGTCGCTGTCTGCAGGGCTAGTAAGTCATTTTTCTGTTCAGTCGTTAATCCATAGACCAGTGATGCCGCATTGCGAGTAGGTGGATTATTCAGATTGGCACGGTCATAGTCAATAAACCGTATCCAGTTCAAGGTAGCGGGTTTACTCAGTACAATTTGATCCAAGTTGACCGTAGTCACTTCTCTGGCATCATCTCCCACACCAACGGTCTGAGTGGTAATCGACACATCAAACTGCTGCCCCGTTGCCTCATATAAAGGGTTTGTTGCCCAGGCTGTCATGGGTGCGGCTGTGGGCGTGGGTAATCGCAACCCATGGAGAAAATAGCGAGACGCGGTACCTGATAGATGGTTAAATGCGCCATTACTATTCAAAGTCGATAAGACTGTTTCTATGGAAGGTGCAGCAAACGCTGTTTGGTCTTCTAGATCTTCTAAATAGTCAATGGCACTCTGTAGACCAGAACGAATCAAGAGCAAGAAATAATCTGCAAACAGATAATCTGTTAACGAAAGCAGATCTGTTCCGGAAGTAACGAGGTCCGATGGGCTGCCGCCAATTGCCGAATTTTCAACAGCGCTACCGGGACGTACCTGTAGTTGCTTAAAGTAGTCCTTAATTTTTTGCAGATCATCCAGGCTGCGCTTAAAACTATCTACCTGGAAATCAATGGGCGATTGCTGATCTAAGGCCATGCTTATTAACGGCACCATGGGGAAGAAAGTGCCACTTAGCTCTTGATTCTGTTGCAGGTCGTTGAGCATGCGATCAGAAATATCAAAGACAAAATTGGTCTCTAAGAATTGATAGAGCTGACGCAAGAACGCAGGCAAATTATTGGCTGTTGCAAATTCTGTTGTGAAGCGATCATAGAGAGTTTGCCAATCTACCAAGGTAAGTGGCTGATCCGTGGAACTGATGCGGCGATAGCTGTGAAGCGTCCATCTCAGCAGCGCCTTCACTAGCTCATCAAAGTCGGTGTTAACAGTTGCTGCAGCATCACCTATCTGCTCTGGGTCATCATGGCGTACCGAGTTTTCAATAAATAATAGGGCAACCCCTTTCACCTGCCCGCCAACCTGGGTGAAACCGGGTTGAAAATATAGGTCGATGCGGATGCGATCTCTATCTATTTGATCAGCAGGCAAACCATCAGGCAATGATAGCTTCACCGGCAACCAAGTCTCAGCGGTATCAGCACCTGAGGTATCAGCGTCTAATGTGGTGAACGATAATTCAGCCTCTACTGCAGCTGATACAACTGACTCTGAGACCAGAGCGTCTGGCACTGTTGATGCTGGTGCCGACTCAACAGACAACGCTGACACATCTAACGTTGTGAAGTCTGGTGGTTCAACAGTCGTTGGTTCTATCGCCTCAAAGGCCGCTGCCTCAAAAGCTGCCGTTTCAAACGCAACTGGCATGCTGAAGGCCGCTGGAGCAAAGCGAGCGGCTCGGCGGCTGGTAGCGCCAATGGCATTGGTCGAGCTGGTGGGTGGTGAACCCAGCTTCCAGGGAGTTGGTTTAGCAGAGCCCAGGGTAAAGGACTGACGCACGGTCACCCTAAACGAGAACCGGATACGCACAAACGCAATCTTGATAGAGGCCCGTACTGAAACCTCAGCCTCCAGAGCTAGCTGGGTTGGCTGATAGGCTTCTACCACAAATAAGACAGTTGCCCGCAGCACCACTTCTACGTCAACACTAATTACTCCAAAGTCAACAACACCATAGAGACGCCCCACCAGAGAGACGCCGCCCTGAATCTTGAAGTAATCATCACTGGCAACATTCGCTTCACTGGGGTTAAACCGGGCAACTACACCTTGAATGACGCCTTGAACCGTGATGCTAATTTCAGCCTTAAGAATTCCTTTGTTGAAGGTGCGGCCTAAGCCAATTTTCAGACCCAGACCAAACTCATACACCGGGCTAAAGGTACCATTGACAATGGCAGGGGTACTGGTCGCTGTCTCCGCACTCAGCTTGGCAAAGTAGAAACCACCGGCCCCTAGTACGGGGAAAGGACCGGCAAACCCTTGAATAGCAAAGGATCGAGAAAAGTCTCCTTTCCAGGGGAAACCAAAATCCAGGGCAAAGTCTCCATTGGTGTAGATATCTACCACCACAATCGGCAGCGTTACTGACACTGCGCCCACATCAAACTGGCGCATGGCATCTGGCAGAGCCAGCTCCAAGTGATACACACCCACCGTATCGCTAACGCGCCGATAGAGAATCTCAAACTGTAGTCCCGCAAATAGCTTTGCCTTAGCACCATAGAGACTAATGCGCAGGCCATAGATCAGCGGATCATTAAAGATCACGCTCATATCTATGGTGTCCATGATGGAGAATTGCGCCCCTAACAAAATGCCACTGTTAGGGTCAAATTGAATCGGACTGCTACCCTCAGGAATCGTGATCGTTGCCGTTGGATCAATGCTGACCGGGGCAGGTGAGGGTAACTGGGCCTGCAAGGCTAGCAATGGATTGCCACGACGTTTTGCTGGAGGTAATACCCCCATGGTTTGTCGCAGCACCGTCATGACTTGGGTGATATTGCGGGCTTGCGACACAATAGCGGGATGAAATGTCACCCGTTGGCCAACGGCTAAAAACTGTAAGTCAAAGACCTGGATACCTTTACCCGGAATATTAGGTGGGTTCTCATTGACTGGATCCCAACCAACCTGTTGGCGCGGCTGACCAGGAATTGTCAGATCTAGACTAATGCGAGAACGGTATTGTTTAGATCCTCGGGAAGTTTCATCATAGGAGAGGTTCAGATTTGAAATTTTGAAGAGACCTAGATTCAGACTTTCAGCATAGCTAAAGGTAAACTGCTTATTGGTGAGATTGATGCTAACCCTCAGCTTACTGAAATCAATACTTTCTTTACCTAAAACATCCCAAGGAGCGTCTAGCTCAAAATCTTCTAAACTTGGATCAAAGAGATTAACAACATAGCTAATAATATCGCCAATATTGACTATCCCGGAAAAACTGAAGTCAATTTTTTCTATATTGTTAGTATTGCTGTAGCGTCCCGTCAGCGTAAATGATTTAAATGTAATCTCAAATCCAACTCGCTTTTCAGTTAGCGAAAATTCATAAAAGATGGACGCTGTTAATGTCTTATCAAACAGCTCAATCAGCCCAGCTACTTTACCGCTAGCTTTATCAGTAATTGTTTTGACAGTTTTGCCAGCCCTGACATCTTCTCTATAGTTTTTAATCTCAGCACTGGCTCTGACAACAAAAGGCTCACTAGCAATAGTAAAAGCCCAATCGATTGCCCCTAGAAAGCGATACCGAGATTGGGTAATGGTGCCAACTTTCTTTTGAGCAAGTTCTAACTCAAGTAAATCGATACTTAAATTCTCAAGTTCAAAATCTGATGTTAAGTTTCCTGCACCTAATAGTTTATTAACCAGCGATGCTAACTGAATACGCTCAGCCCGTGCTAAAAAGATCCACTCTCCTGAACTGGTAGCCGTTGTCACAATGCGGCTCACCAAGACAGAAAACTGGCCACCAAAAAGGCTAAAATCTCCTTGTAGAAAGAAGGATTTCTCTTGGGGTGATTGTTTGAGAGCAATGAGTATCCGATCAATGCTGAAGTTTAAAGGAGCACTAGGATCGTTCGTGGGAATTTCTACAGCCCAGACATCTGCCAAGCCCAGGCTAAAAGCATAGGTTTCAAGCGTAGGGCGAGCCTCCAACGTTAGCTCAGTAATGGCTAACCCGCTCATGGAATCTAACGGTGGCAGCTCAGGAATTATTTTCTGTAACAGCGCCACTAGCAATAATCGCTGCCCTGGCAGCATGCCGCCACGAAATACAGACGTTCCTCCTTCTTGTGTGTTTTCCAGCTGAAGGTTGACAGTTTCGCCCCCTGCCGTCAGTTCTGCCACAAAGCCAAAGCTGACTGTTGTCTGTTTAGTTAAGGATGAACTCATAAGACGTACTTGCAGTGCCTCAACTGATGTGACATAAACCTTGGAGGTTAATTTGAAACTCTAACAGGAATGGCGTTGCTGATCCTCGGTATGATTTTATCTGTAAGATATTGATATACGGCGTTTCTAACAGACTAGTTCATCCTGTAGCTCAGCAACGGCAATTTCAGAATGCCTAAATTAAACAAGCATTCTGAAATTGTCTTTAGGTAACTCTCTTAACCCTCCTCGTTACTCACCTTGAAATAAAGACCTTTCAGCTTTAGATCTAAACTATCGATCAGCGTGCCTGCATCTCCAGTCCATGTAGCGGACAGTCCCACTGTGTAAGCCGTTTCTGATTTGGCAGGGGCGCTGGTGCTAGTTCCGGTTGGAGGAATTCGTAAATGGAAATCTTCAATGGCTAAGTTGGCTTGGGTCAGCAGATTGACAGCAGTTTGAATGGCAGGAATGCTCGGTAGCTGTGTCTCATCCAACGTGCCATCATCTTTTAAGAAAGAGATGTCATCAACGCCAAGCGCTTGCAGAATCCCTTTCAGACGTTCACCGACAGTACCTAAAACAACTCGTTCTCCTGCCGGAAGGCCCACTTCAATGCCTTTTTCTTTAATTTCTGTAATGGCATTTTGGGGCTGTAGAGAAATTTCTTCACCATCGAGTTCTAAAACAACACCAAAAAATACTTTAGACTCTGCTGCATTGGCACCTGATGGAGCGGGGGTGATACCAGACATACAATTAAGACTCCTTAAGAGATGATGATTGAGTGGGCTATAACAAGATACTTATCAGTATCCATGAGACATGGCTATCAAACGGTCTAGACCTCATTACCTTGGTTAATAATTTTGATCTTGGCCTTGATAGCAAAGGTTTGATCTTCCACTTGATCTGCAAAATCAAAGGGAAACGTAACAAGTTCACCTTCAGCAGAAAAATCGGTACCCTCCCCATTACCTGCCTTGACATTGATATTTGTATTCCAAATTGGTGTTATGGGGCTGTTTGAAGGAAATAGAGCAGGAAAGTTAGTTTGATAATGGTCGTTAACAGCCGTGATCAAGGCGGAAATAGTATTAGCATTGAGGATATTTTCTTCAGCCATTTTTCATAGAAGTAAAAACGTTGAGATATCTTGGGGAAGATGGGTACATATCACCCATAGAGCAGAACCTAAGGTGGTCTCTGGGCTGGTTCTTTAGCGTAGGCAGCATACCAGCCGATGGGATGATCGCGACCTTGACTATTACCAAAGATCAGCAGTTCGGTTTGACCATTGGGGGGCAGCGACAACACCAATAGCTTTAAGACAATAGCTTTAAGTTTTAACAAGTAGGTGGAGTTGTCAGGCCCATCGGCTGGATCAAATAAGAGTTCAGCCGTCTTAAATGAGAGTTTGATTACACTTTGCAGTGGGAAACCCAGGACATCCCCAGACAGTCCTGGTAGTTTCATTCCCACATAGACTTGGGGCTCTGGGCGCGTATCTGCCTCAGGATTGGGGTTGGGCAACCAGAGCACCACTAAGTCAGACACAAACTTGGATACACTAGCCAGGGCACCAAGATTCCCTAGGTCTAAATCAAAGGATAGACCATACCAGGTAACATCTGTCGATAACGACGCATTGCCCAGGGCAGTTTTTATCGGTAAAAAGCCTTTGGGTTTGTCTTGACCTTGGATAAACCCGGTCAAGGTGATGGGAAATTTGGCATAGAGGCTGTTGTTGCGGAAGTCACTGCTCTTTAGATTAAAGCTGAGGTCATCAGGAACAAACGCAAAGGACCGTTGATTAGCATCATCTCTGGGAAACGATAAGGTGACCACCAGATTTGCCGCACTGAGAAACTGCTGTGCATCAGTTTGGGTAGGAAAGTCACCATCAGGGCCAAAGGAGAAAATATCGAATTTTTCCAACTTACGAAAGTTGAATTTTGTCCAGAAGGAGAATCGCCCTGTAATAGTAGGATTATCCCCAGCAGGAATTGGATCGGAGGAAAACTGGGCTTTGACAATATCGATATAGTTAAAAATCGCACTATTGGGCATTAAAAAGCGGTTATTGCCGCTAAAGCTAAACGCATAAGTCGTACGACCATTATGATTTTCAGCACTCCCCTGGAGATTGACCAAATTACGTCCAGAGACATTGGTAAGACTACTAACGCTAAAGTCTTCTTGGAGCTGAGTCCGTTCTTCAAATAATTTATCTAGGGTAACGGCAATTTGACTGGCAAAGTCTGTTACCCGAGAATTTTGAAACAATACCCGCAGATTCAGTACCTGAAAGTTATAGCCAGAGGGGTGGGGCTCAGGTGGCTGATCGTCTTCATAGTCAATTAAGCCAAACAGAGACGATGGTTCCACCACCAGTGCGCCATTGTCATCAGGATGAATAGGAGTACTATCAATGCCAACATACTGGGCAAAGAAGTTTTCTTCTTTGATGCCGCCAGCTAGGGCCACCAGTTCTGGGGGTAACCCCTCGGCGGGGGGCACGGGAATGTTGAGGCCGATGATGCCGGACCAGTTGGGGTTTCGGGCAATATTAGCTAAGGGAGCGTAGCGTTTACGGGTTTTCAAAGGGATGTCTTCGGTATCATTTGCGATCGCACTCTCCAAACTCGCCCGCACCCGCTGCCGCACCTCAGCAATCTTCGCCTCATCCCCCACAAATGTGGCCGCCTGAGACCAGAGACTCGGCTGCTCAATTAGCTCTAGCAGCGATTTGTTGTAGTACTTAAAGATCAGAATACTTTCTGGACGCCAGAGTATGTTTCCGGCATCATCCACCGTATCCAGATAAAATGTCCAACCATCAATGGTGAGTTGAGTAATGGTTTGATTGGGATCATCAGGGTCATTAAAAGAAGACTTCAGTGCCTCAGCCTTGTCAATGACGAGCAATAACTGATTAGCCTGGAACGCACTCCAAAGGGCCGAGCTTCTCTCAATGTTGGTGAATTTCAAAAACTGAGTCTGCTCATTCTTGGTCGACCGAGCCAGCACCAGCTCTCTCATAAGACTGTAATCGGTGGTAAAACGAGCCAATAGCCCTTGGGGCGTTGTACCACTAATAGTTTCGGTCGTAGTGTCGGCAGCACTGACAAGGTTTGAACTCGTGATAGCGGCAGTGCTGGCCGCTGTTCTAAAGGAACTCCCCACAGCACTCACAGCAGCCGTTCTGACGTTAGCGACCGGGGCCTCTGACACACTTTGTTGCTCATAATGCTGCTGGATCTTAGCCCGCCGTAGTGGGTTCACCACTTGAAGTTCTAATTCACGACAATCTGTAATCGCGGTAGCCAAACTCCCATAGGGAAAGATCGGAAACGTATCGGGTATGGTCTCTACAGTGACATCATTGGCTACAGCAAGATTTGTAGCGGATACGTTCTCTAAATCAGTGGCTGGCACCTCCAAAAAGTTCATGAGAGATGTCTGGCGAGACGGTTGATAGAGAATGGACTGATCCGGTTGAGCATAGTAAGTAGGAGAACCGTCAGTGCGCCGCACATAGGCCCAAGCTGTCGTTGCACTAGCTTGTGTGGTTAAAGCAGCTGCAGTCATCCCTGTCTCATCATCTTTTGCACGGCTGGCCCGTAAAGCATTTTGAAACCACTGTTCAAAATCTCCTAAGGTAGACAGATCAGAACTAGAGAGTTGTTGTAATGCCTCCGTTGCCTCTAACGGTAGCTGATAGTCCAACGGGAAAAACTCCCCGAGCAGAGTATCGCGAATGAATAAGATCTCCTCAGCTCGGTTAGGGTCAAACAGACTACTCAGGGTCTCTCGCTGGTTCAAGTCATTGACTGACCGCTGGGTTAGGATATTGACCAAATCTCGCAGTCGCTGAGTTACCCCCTGACTGGGAGTATAGCGGGGTGCAAAGGCAGGGTGACCAGGGACAAAGCCAATGGTATAGGTGCCCGCTTCTAGCAGCTTGATATACTCCACCCCGGAGAGACCACACATCAGATTGTTGCCATAGTCGGGCAGTTGCCGAGCCGGGTTGTCGTCATGGCGAGGGATGGTCAGCCCAAACTCACCCTGGGGGGTCAAATATAGCCCCTCTGCTGGCCCCAGACTGGAGGCTGGCTTAGCTGCAAACACGAGCTGGCTGCTAGCTTGAGGCGTCAGATAGACGGTATAACCAAGGTTACTGCGATAGCCAGAAGGTAGGCTGGGCAGTGTGTTGCCTGATAGTGGTACAAATGTGAAGGAACTGCGATCGCAATCCAAAGGATCCCATGAGCCTTGCAATTTCAAATCGGCTGGGTAGCGCTCTTGCGCCGCTGCGGTTTCATCAAAGAGAGGATAGCGCAGCGATTGGTAAAATGCTGCTGAGCCAAACAAAGCTGGATCGCTAGAAAGTAACGGGTCCGCAAAAAAGACCCGAAAACCAATATCCAAAGAGGCCAGTTCGGCATAGGTAGAGTTAGCAGATCGGGCTAAGGTCAAGTCAAACTGCCAAGCACCAATGCGCGGGCCGACTAGCGGCAGTTGGATTTGTTCTCCGACGCCCCTTAACTGATGGGCACCATAATCGGTGGTCAAATAGGCCAGGGCTGTGGTGCCTGTAAACCCGGCTGAGCTTGGGACAATTGTGGTGCCCCTGGGTAACGTCAGTGCATACCCCCCTAAGTCAAAGGTTGATTGACGACTAACACGCCCATCATCTATGGAGAGACTTTGTAACTGCCATTGAGAAAGAGACTCACTGGGATTGTTGACCCACAAAAAGCGTACTTGGCGATAGGCAGGAGATTGACGCAGTTCTAGGAGTTGCGATCGCAACGTCACAAAATCAAAGGTCTCGACATCTATCACCTGGGTCGGCAGAAACAGATATATCCCAGCAGTTCTCGACCAGGTAGTTAATAAATCCAGATTGTCAGCCTGCGCATCACCATTGGCAAAATTGAGTGCTAAATCCGTGAACAGCACATCAACACCCGCAGGAGTAGTCACCACTCCAGTGTCAGCCGCCACATTAACCAGACGATAAAAGCCAGTCCCTAACCCATCAAAACGGGGAATTGCCATGATGTTTCCCCCTAAAAGTAGATGCGATCGCCCTGCAACAGCGGTAGATCCAACGCATTCGTATTATTTCCCAGATTTATAAACCGATAGTCTGGTGTATTCTCGACCCCTTCATAAACCAACCGTTGAGGTCTGGCTCGTAAAGCCGCCTGGCCATAGCGCTCCGCCACTTGCCGCAAGGTGGTGCCCACCGGCACATAGGCTGGCTGTTCTTGCACAAAAATAGCAATCTCAGGCACCACGGTGGCTCGCCCCCGGAAGTAGACCAATGCAATATTCGTTGGCGGTTGACTCCTGGCAGCACTGGGATTGCGATAATAGGTTGTTGCCTCTTCTAACGTGTTGAAATCATTCGCCCCAATCAACAACGCCACTCGCTCTGCCCCAATGCGTCCCTGGGACGGTAGAAACTCATCCGGATACATCAACCGATAGAAGGCCTTACGATTCCCTGGTCGCAACAGATCTACTAAACCACTGGTCGCTTGACTGGTAGACTCCACCGCCGTTGGCACAGCTGACAAAAACGGATCAAACCCTAAAAAATCCTGTGCACCGTCCGTTTCAAAATGCAGGGTGTAATAAGCTGTCCCACTACTAACAAAACCCGTGTCAGCTGTTCTATCCACAGGATGCACAAACTGATAATTCTGGTATTCAACCCGTAGACGCATACCGCCTACTAGATCTACTGTCTGCGCATCGTAACTATAAACATATTGCAGGGCCTGAGTGATGGGCACAGGTAACAGTTTGGCCAGTCGTCGTCTAACCTGTTCAAAACTAGAGGGCCGCACAGAACGATTCGATAGCTGCCCTAGAAAGTTATCGTAGTCGCTAGCAATCTCACTGTCAGACCGTCCGGATAAGGACAATATCAATTGTGCATTCTGCTCAGACTGAATCAGTTCAAATAGTCCACGGGCAGACTTAATAGTTTCGACGCCACGCAAGACAGTGGGCAAAATGGTTGTCTGAGTTTCCGGGAACCTTGCCTGTGACCCATAAATTAGTACCGACTGACCTGAAACATCAATGATATAAAAATCTTCTTTAGATTGAACAACTGGAGCAAAAACCTCGTTGGCATAGCGACTGAGCTGTGCTGTGGCCTCAGCAAGTAAAGCATTGGGCGTAGTGGGAATGGTAAATGTTGTAAACTCCGGTACCGAGAGTACCTGACGTCGCCCAAACTCATCTTCCCAGGGAAACGTACCGTTGACAGTAGCCAAAAATCCGGCACCACTGAGTTCGATCAGAGTATCCAAACTCATGATTTGACGGCAACCTGGTGTCGGGCAGACCTTCACCTGATCAGCCACGACTACGGTTGTGCATGGCTCATGGATGGGACCCAGCGTCAGACTAAAGGGTAACTGGTAGAGGATGGCACTACGTAGGACAAACTGATCTTCGATAGAGTGTCCATAGAAATTAAAGGCGCGGTTAAGAGAATTGCCCGTTAGCAACACCCGATCTTCCGCAACAGCTCGCAGCGGGTCCTCCACGTATTCAATGACAAGATCTAAATCGGTAAGCTTAAAGTCTGTTTTGAAATCAAAGGGCCGGTTAATGCTTGGCAAGTTGATCTCAGACTCCCGCACATCAGCAATCAGCTCCCACTGAGGTCGATTGTCAAAACTACTGGGCTGTAGCTCAAAGTTCTCAACGGTGATTTCTCCTAAATCCTGCAAAATAAATGTGAGTGGCTGATTAGGCTGCGGAATTAAGGGTAAAAACTGTTCTGGTTGGCCCGAATTATCCTTGGTACCTAGGGTGAACTTATTCTGTTGCCAAAGTGTGGCTTCTACGGCACTGCTATTTTGCTCTAATGCCCAAGGATTGGGACCGACCTTTTTCCAGGAGAGGGTAATGCGATCAAACTGAAATTGGGGGGTTGCCAACCGAGGTGTCGTTGCCTTTGATTGAATCAAACTGAACTCATCTTCATATACGATTTCCGTTGCCAGGGGCTGATCTAATGGTGCTGGCATATCGGTTAACCTGAGGGCCCCTGTTGTCAGTACCTGGGGATAGTAAAGTTGGCGTACCTGCTCTGGAGTCAGCGCTTTGTTGTAAACAGCAATGCGATAAAATTCTCCTTGCCAGGAACGATTGGGATCTTTGAATTCGTTTGCGATCGCAAGTTCAAAATCTCCCCAAGTACTAAAATCACCACCGACAGTAGCCGAGTCAACCGGCTTGCCATCAAGATATAGATACGCGTTAGGCTCTCCTGCTACCGGCATAGAACGAGTAAACACTAGACATGTAGGCCGCAGTTGAACAGATTTATTTGGGGAGTGCAGCACATCTTCTTTATTTATGCGACCATTTTTATCAGTCACAGTTGTCCGCAGACGCACCACATAATGATCTTTTTGTTGGCCAACTAGAAAATTATGCTCGGAAAAATCTGACGATAATGTAATCAGACGATCTGGACCGCTTTGATTTTGCAGCGCTGGCTTAAACCACAGCACCACAGAAATTTCTTGGGTATCTTGACAGGCCTGAATCAGTCGCCTCACAGGTCGAGGAGCAGGCAATGGTTGTCTCGCATCACGGGGAGCGGTTGCGATCTCAGTATCTGCCTGGGTAAGCAAAGCACCCCGTTCAAGGGTGACCAAATCAGGGGTATACACCGTCAAATCAATCGCCACCTGGCCCGACGCATCACGAATGATATTCCCAGAAACAGCTTCAAATGAATATAACGTCTGCAAAGATGGCCACGGATGGGCAAGGGTTTTCACCGTAATTTCAGTCTCTTCAATCACCCCAACCTGGCCCACTGAAACCTTGGGACCCGTCGCATTGAAAACTAATTGGCCATCGTCCCATGCAGGAATCAGAGCCACTGGTTGTTCCAAAAGATGGAACAACAATATAACCTTAAGACCTCCAGATACTGCAACATCAGCAGCCATTTGAGTGAAGGTGAGATCTAAATCTTGAAACGTTACATGACCACTTGGGCTCACACCAAACGGAGCTGCCTGACGCACCGTTAATGTAAATACTGACTGCCCTGCAACATCACTAACCCCTACAGAAATATCTACGAAAGCTGGGCTGGGAGTGGCTGGCAATCCCGTCAAGACAATATGCCCTGGCACTTGCACATTGGCAGCTCCGCCCAAACTTTCCTGAACCAGCGCCCACCACTCTAATGCGGTCAATTGAGTGTTGTCAGATAGATCATAAAACTGAATTTGCAGCTGACTGATTTGAACCCCAAAATGCCTGGCACTCTCTGGCGCAGCAGGATTTGTCACCACCAAGCGACCTTGGCCAATCACATCTGACATAAACTCAACTCAACAACAACAGAGAAAGTTACCGAAAAGCCAGCTCACCAGCATCGCCGTGAGCCAATAAAACTTAATAAAGATGCTGCTCTAATAAAACCACTTATTGTTTGCAAGCATATCCACTGTAGTTGATGCATTCAAAGTAGCAGCCATAATTCTTCATGTTTTTGTAACATGCAGCACCCGCATCAACCCATAAAAAGAGGTCAATCTACTTCCGTTAGTTTAATTAAGAAAATCTAAGGCAAATCAATTTAGCAAAAGGATATATATTATTAAAAACGAAGATTGCTGAAATACTAGTGGTATTTCCTTTATTACAGGTTAATCATAATGTGTTGAAATATATATTTCAACAGGATCTCGTGGTAAGAGCTTAAACATCAAAAACAACATTCTATACATCCTTCAGGCATTGGAGGTTTGCAGCGATCTATTGCCTCCATGCGGCATATCCGCATAAAATCAAGCTTTTAGAGCGACATTATTTATTGATTTTCTTCTGTCACACGTATTTCAAATCACAGATTTAGAAACACCTGTAGGCTAGTGTTGAGCCAGTCTTCAGGTCATTGTCATTTTTAATAATCTTGTGAAACTACACCATAGGCTCTGAGCAAAGCCCTTTTAACGAAGCAAAAATCTTAACCCTCTTCAATATAATCTGGGGACACATTTATCTGGGGGCATCACTCATGAATCCTTTAGATCAGCCTTATCTCAATCAGATACAGGAGATTAATTTTCAGCCAATTTTTATTCTTGGCGATCATCGCTCAGGAACAACTCTGCTTTACCAGACTCTAGCATCGACACAATACTTTAATGTGGTGACGGCCTATCACATTATCAAGTACAACGAGATCTTACATAACCATTTCAATCATCTTGAAAAACAAAAATATCAAGAACTACAGACAGAGTTTAGGCAATTAGGGATTAGCGATCGCGAATTCGATGCAGTCCCCGTTTCTCCAGAACTACCCGAAGAATATGGTTTCATTATTCGCAATGCCGGACACGAGCTTTATATCAACGATGCAAGCTTACCCAAGTTTTTAGAAGCCTGTCGCAAGATCCAGAGCATCTCCGATCCTGGTAAACCCATTCTGCTCAAAAATCCCTGGTGCTATCCTCACTTTCTCTATATTCGCCAGGCCATACCCAATGCAAGATTTATCTTTATCCACCGCAATCCCATCCATGTAATCAACTCAAAGCTCAAAACAGTGGATAAAGTCCTCTCTGAATGGAATGCCTACACAGGACTTGTTTCCAAGCGATACAACAAGATCTTCAAAAATCCACTTTTTCGACTTATTTACCGCATCATGTATTTTCCATACTTGGGTATCGGACTCAATAAAGTCTTGCAACAATCTTTGATGTCTACGTCTTATTTTATGAAGAACATTCAGAGTCTGCCAGACTCGGTCTATATGTCTATCCGATTTGAAGATCTTTGTGAACAGCCCCAAGCCACACTGAAAAAGATTTTTGACTTTCTAGACGTCAAACCAGACGTGGCTATCGACTATGATTCACTGATCAAAAAGCGACCTACCCAGTTAATACCAACAGTGGCACAACACCAACAACGCATCATCCAACGACTAACGCCCTACTTTGAATTGCACAATTATCCTACAATTGCATCAAGCTAGTTTTTGGCAGAGTCAGTCACTAACAACCTCCATAGAGCCTTAGCTAGGATAGGTCATCGAACTACGCCGTCTGAGTTAACACAAGAACGTCTGCTCCCGATGTCTTTAGCTAATAAAAACTTAAAAGCAATGCGATGAAAGTTATAGATTGTTTTGTGACGGACATTGCATTTAAGCTATTGCTGTTCTGACCGTAAGAGTTAATTCCTTCATGGTGCTATCACAGCCGCTCTATCATGCGACTCCTCGCCCTCAGGCGAGTGAACCTGTTAAACGTCCCAGTGCATTAGTCATGGCAGCCCTTTTCAGCGCGATATTGCTTTGGGCCTCAGCTTTTCCCGCCATTAGTGTTGCGTTAACAGCCTACAGCCCATTAGAGGTAGCTGTTTTACGCTACCTAGTCGCATCTGCAATCCTGTTAGTTTATGCCCTTCTCAAACGAATGCCATTACCACGTCGACAAGACTGGCCGCTGCTCAGTCTCTGTGGGATCACAGGATTTACTCTTTACAATGTGTTTTTAAATGCGGGTCAACTAACAGTGTCTGCTGGCATGGCCAGTTTTATTATCTCGTCAGAAATTGGCATTATCGCTTTACTGGCATCACTGTTTTATCGTGAAAAGCTTACTCAAGCAGGCTGGTGCGGGATTAGCCTTTGTGTAGCTGGTGTAGCCACCATTTCTCTTGCCAGTAGCGGCAGTTTACAGTTCTCCCTTGGAGCATTGTTGGTGTTTATGGCCACGCTTTGCATCAGCGTTTACTCAGTCATCCAAAAACCGTTATTACAGCGCTACACTGCAATTCAATTTACGACCTATGCTATCTGGGCAGGTACTCTAGTCTTAGTGTTATTGGCACCCCATGCTGTGTTTTCTACACTGCATGCGCCCTTTGGGCCAACGCTATCGGTTGTTTACATGGGGTTGTTTCCAGGGGTAGTTGCTTACATTGCTTGGTCCTATGTGCTTTCTAAGATTCCGGCATCCCAAGCTGGCAGTTACCTATCGCTCATTCCTGTAGCGGCTCTGTTTATTGCTTGGCTATGGTTACGAGAGATACCGAGCCTGGTTTCATTGGTAGGTGGTGTGATTGTCTTATCCGGTATCATGCTCGTGAATTGGCAGAATAAAGCGTAGCTACAGCAATATCATTTCTCTCGACAGCTGAGAATCTTCCTGCAAAGATGATGGCTCCACCGCTCACCATGGCATCAACCCCAGTCTCCATAGAGTTATGTCACTGCTTAATCAGGATAACAGTGACAAAAACAACATTAACGTTTGTATCAAAGCAGAGATATTGAAGCACTGCCGACATACTCTAAGGACATGAGCTGAAAGGCCCATGGTCCAAACGAAAGGAGGTCTAACGATAGATATCTCGATAGAATCGTTTGACGGATCAAAGACAGCACCCAAACAAATCACTGATATCTCTTCTTACTGGCACTAGAGAGTTTTGTTTATAGTAGGTTCACCCTACATACGACAACTCTAAGAAGTCTTGTTGAATTTAGAAGAATTCTTCAGTCGATTGTTTTGGGTGCTGTTGTGTTTTAAAAAATGAGTTATCTAAGAGTATCAACCTGGACCAGAAAGCTGCCTGTAAATACTTTTAACCAGACTATCTGAGGCATTGGTTAGCTTTTTAACAACTAAAGCTGCAACACCCCCATCCTCAAGGATGATGCCCAGCAATAGGTGATTGGGCTCAATGTGCTCATCACCTAGCTTTTTAGCTTCTTCAAGACCGATCTCTAGCACACGCTTTGCCCTAGGGGTGAATGGAATTTGCGTATCTATAAATCCTGTCCCAAGACCAATAATCTGTTCCACCTCTTGGCGTGCATCTTCCAGGGTTATCGCTCGTTCTGAGAGAACATGCGCAGCTGCATTGTCACCGTCTGCCAACATCCCTAACAGTATCTGCTCTGTACCAACAAAGTTGTGTCCCATTCTCCTAGCCTCATCCTGAGCCTGAACAATAATGGCACGGGACTTTTCTGTAAACCGCTCAAACATAAACTAAACCTCCAAATTATTGACAACAGTTGACATTGGATAGACAGTAGCCACTATCCTCCAAACAATTTCCGACAAGATGGCAACATAAGCTATCGCTGTAGTAAGCAGTGCTCAACAAAATGAACAAAATTTTAAACACAAACTCTCAGCCAACTCTCAAGCGTTATAACGCTATGCTAAGGGGCAACCTCAGAGCATAGGTCGCCACACTTTCTAGCAGTGACGTTCCTTAATATTTTCAAAAGTGCTAAACAGCCTATGTTCTAACACTTACGACCAAGTACTTAGCAGCTCTACCTCCATGAGCAGCTCAGCAACAATTATATCCACTCTAAAAAGAAATGACACCTATGATGAGCCAAAGTGATAATTGGCCACCATTTAAGTGATGCCGTTGTTGCTTTAGAGGAGGATCAGTAACGCTTAGGTTATTTATTTGCCTGCTCCTTTGCCAGGCCATGCATCTTCTCTGCTGTGATTTCATCAGCTGGAAACAGGCACTCAATGCGTAACTCTTGTAGGGTGATATCGTAGGGTGTGCCTAACGTAGCCAGAGTGGAAAAGAATGCCAGGGTAGTGCCTTCTTTCTCAAACTTGACCGTTAACAACGGCACCTGCCAAGATTCATAATCGTTTGATTGCCAAAGAGTTTTGATGTCAGGGAATTTCAACATTTCCTGGAACAGACGCTCAGACAGACTATTTTCACCAGCGGCCACTGCCTCACGATGGATCCGACGGATTGACACAGCAGCCACAGCTTCCCAATTAGTCACTATTGGCCGCAACACATCCGGGCGGAGCATCGCCTTCATTAAATTTATCTGCCCACTGGCCGAGCAACAGTTCATCAGCTGCTCCGGTTTAATCAGATATGTCAACAAACGTTGCGCCGATTGGTTACTCTCCAATTGATTCCAATAGCGATCCATCACGATCGCCGGATAAGGCTCCTGCTGGCGCAGCATAAAATCCAGTGCCTGCCGAATCGGTGCTAACTCCGGTGCAGATAAGTCGCTCTCTACAAAAACAGGGGCAAACCCTGCTGCCGTTAGCAACGTATTTTGATCACGAAACGGTATTTCTAAAACCGTTCCCAGTCGCAAAATCATCTCTCGACTGGGCTGGGAACGCCCCGATTCTAAAAAGCTTAGATGCCGCTGGGATACATCACTGGCTAGCGCTAGCGCTAGCTGACTAAAGCCACGCTGCTTCCGCCAGGATTTCAGCAATGTTGTGAACGGCGCTGCTGACATCAGTTTCAAAGTTTCACTAATTCGATTACCTCAAAGGTAATTGTTTCTATTATGTGGGCAGGCCATAATCGGTGCAATCACCGCTACGGAAACTCATGATGAGCACTATCTCTATCCAGCAATCCAGACCTCTAAGGTGCAAACTGTATCTGACGCTAACTGTTATCGGTAGCATCCTGCCTTGGATATTTCTGGATCAGTTTCTCTTCTCAGGGACTGCCTCAGCCTCAAAGTTTTTTGCCCAAGCATTTTCTACACCAGTGGGTATCGCCCTCACCGTTGACTTATCTATTTCTTGTCTGGTCTTTTTCTGTTTCGCCTGGTTCGAACTATCGCGAATTGGCCTATCCCGACGTTGGCTATGGCTCTATTTAGGTTGCACCTTGGGTGTGGGTTTGTCCTGCTCTCTACCCCTCTTTCTATATATGCGAGAGCGGCAGCTAGGTAGCCTGGGTCAATAGAGAAGCTTTCCGTCATACTAGAGGTGGTAGCGCTTCCACTTCTAGTATGCAAATCCATCGCCTCAACGCCTGGTCAGATAATTATATTTTTTTGCTTCAGGATGGACCTAGGGCAGCCGTTGTTGATCCAACTGAAGCGCAGTCTGTCTTAAGTAAGCTTGAGGAATTGGGTGCTGAACTCATCGCTATTTTCAACACCCATCACCATGGTGACCATGTGGGGGGTAATCGTGAACTACTGGCTAAATTTCCTAACACAACGGTTTACGCTAGTGAAGCTGATCGCGATCGCATTCCTGGCCAAACAGTATTCCTCCACGAAGGTGACACCGTCACATTTGGTGGACGCACCGGCCAAGTCTTCTTTGTGCCTGGTCACACCAAAGGCCACATTGCCTATTATTTTGCCCCGGTTGAAGCGCATCAGCCGGGAGAATTATTCTGCGGTGATACCCTATTTGCCGGTGGCTGTGGACGACTATTTGAAGGCACCCCAGCCCAAATGGTCAATTCCCTGAGCAAATTACGGCAGCTGCCAGACAATACGCGCGTTTGGTGCGCCCATGAATATACCCTCAGCAATCTCAAATTTGCAGTGACCGTAGATGGGCAAAACGCAGATTTGCAAGACCGTTATCAACAGGTACAAGTAGCTCGCAAACGTCAGGAGGCCACAGTCCCCTCATGGCTAGGTATTGAGAAAAAAACTAATCCCTTTTTGCGCTGGGACCAACCCGCACTCCAGGCAACCGCTAAGATGAAAGAGCCTGCTCGCGTTTTTGGGCGTATTCGTGGCATGAAAGATATGTTCTAGCACATCACCCAATCGGGTGATCTAGTTGGGGGATGTCAGGCCGGACGCCAATTTATACATTAGGGACATAATGCGTAGACACACTTCCCTATGACATTGGCCCCCTCCCTTGCTATCAAAATGCTGGGTGGCATAGCCCTCACTGCGTTTTGGCTTGTTCCCCTGCACATCTCCCGTGCTGAATCTTCCCTGTGGCAGTTGGCTACTTGGCAACCCACTGCCACTACAGCTGTCGGTATGACAGGTATGGACGCGACAGAGCCTGACACTTCAAACTCTGTAGTGAATGGGGTGCGATCTCAATCCACATCACCCTTCTCGCCCAAAATATTTAGCGTCTCCCTACACAGCCGCTATTTCAGCACGGGAACATCCCTCATCTATACTTGGTAGCTAAGCTTAAGCCTTTCAGAGGCCAGACCACTCTCAACCCACACGACCAAGGTGACATGGTCCTATGCCGCTCAATATTTTGATTGTCGAAGATGATCCCATGATGCGTCTGGGTCTCACCCATTCCCTTGCGCACAAGGAGACGATAACCATCATTGGTGAAGCCAGTGATGGTTATCAAGGTGTGGCCATGGCCGCATCAGAACAGCCCCATGTTGTCCTCATGGATGTAGGCATGCCCCGCATGGATGGCATCGCAGCTACACAAGAAATTAAACAGCGATTCCCCAACATTCGGGTTGTGGTTTTCACCTCCCATACCGATCAAACTGAAGTGATCGCCGCTCTCTCTAGCGGAGCCGACGCCTACTGCATTAAGGGAACCAATATCGATACCCTGATGCAGGCCATCAACGTTGCCGCCAGCGGAGGGATTTATCTAGATCCTCAAATTGCCCAGCAGGTGGTGACCTGCTTAACCCACCAGCCACCAGCTCCGATTCCAGATCATCCCCTATCGGCACGCGAACTGGAAGTGCTCAAGTTAATTGTTGAAGGGTATAGCAATCCAGAAATCGGCGAGAAGTTGTTTCTGAGTACCAACACGGTTAAAACCTATGTGAAGGGCATTATGAACAAACTGGTAGTCAATGATCGAGTGCAAGCAGCCGTATTAGCCCTAAGAAGGGGTTGGGTTAGTTAAGGGCAACGTTAGCCAAAAAGTACTGCCTGCCCCCAAGTCAGATTCCACACCGATGGTGCCACCATGGGCAGCAACAATCTGCTGTGCAATGTGTAATCCTAAGCCAATGCTCAAATGACGCCGACGATGTCCCTGGGAATATAAGCTAAAAAGATGGGTGCATTGGTCAGTTGTCATGCCCACACCATTATCCCGCACAGAACAACGTATATGGGGCTGAGGCTGAGACTCCACCGAAGCCTTAATCCATATGGAAATACCTGGTGGATTATGGTTTAAGGCATTGATAATCAGATTATGAAACACCCTCCACAGCTGAGTCATATCACCAGCAATGGTTGGCAACTCAGGAGACAGCTGATTAGCCACCATAATATTCGATTCTTGTAGTTGTGGAGCCACCTCCTGACAAACTGCATCAACGAGAGAACATAGCGAGACATTCTGTCGCTGTAGCACCAGACCTTTTAAATTGTTATTGTGAGCCTCCAACAGGCTATTGATTAGGACCAGCTGACGATCTCCCCCCTGCAGCATCTGCTCTAGCAAAGTGCGAGGCATCGCAATTGTGTCTCCGGGCTGGGCTAACAAGCTTTTGAGCAATAGCTGAGTACCCGTTACAGGATTACGTAAGTCATGGGAAACGGCATGCAAAAAGGTTTGTATTTCTTGCCGCGCTTCAAACTCTTTGTAGCGTAATCGCTCGTAGAGGTAGACAGACAAGTCTGCCACAAAACACACCCATAACAAATAAATGTAAGCGGCCACCGAGCCCAGAATTAAGTTAGAGCGCTCCGCTGCGTTTTCTACATTGAAAAAGGCAACTGTGATCAGCAACGTTAGGGGAATTAAAAGCGTTAGTTGCGATCGCAAATGCAGTTGCCATCGCACGGGCACCACGGTCGACTGAGCTAAAAACACCATGGTCCACAGGATGATGTCAGAATCATCTATATTACCGCCAATCAAGGACGCAGTCAGCAATGAAAGCGTTACTCCAGCTGACATTCCCCAGAAGATTAACCCTGGATGTTGTTTCCCCCATGGGAGCGTCTGTAGACCCAGTGCTACGGCAAACACGAATCCAATCACACCATTAATCACAAAGTCATTCCGTTCCATATAGTCCGGCACCGTTAACCAGACCCAAGTCTCAAATAAGACAAAACTGACCAGCACAAATACCAATAGCCAAATCAACAGTCTCAGACGTTGATGGAAAAATTGTTGTCGCCACTGTTTATAAACGCTCAATACACTAGGTGACTCAACGTGTGGAGGAAAGTAGTGACGCCACCAAGCGCGCGCATAATGTAACATGGCATCCAAAAACGACTAACGCCTATTTTCTCAAATCAAACTCAACCTAACGTATCCAGGCATGAAATTCACAGCATACCGTTCTAATTGAAGGGATGAAGCGAGGACAAAATAACCCTGAATCAGCATTGTCAGATTAACTCCTCTCAAGGCTCAGCAACGCCCACAGCATACTTCAAATGTCATGCATTTCATCCCCCTTGAGCCAACAACTTATAGCAGCGCGAATGAGCTGATAAACCGATCGACATCTGTCTCATTATCGTCAATAGCAAATAGCAAATAGGCACGCTCATTGACAAGATAGAAACGCATGTCAATGGTTCCTTCATCATGGCGATAGCGATAGCGCCGACCTGGGTGCCCCCCCAGCTGAACGTTCACTTCTACAGCCTTTAAAACTGCAGGGTCAATATCTTCAAATGAGTCTCTTAGATTATTGAGAACAACCTCTGACCCTTGGCTCAGAAAAGTGGTGGGCAAATCAGAATACGCAACCATATATTGACTGTTAGAACTAGACGTTTCAAAGATATGGATTTCAACCGGATCCCCTTCAATGTCATCATCTTCAGTGGTGACGTCTGGAGGTGTGGGAAATGCGATCTCAAAACGTCCTGGTGATGATGAATATAAAGAACTTTGGGCAAGTTGCCATGGAGCCACAGGTTCAAAGGCAGCAACCGGCATGCCAGGCAGCATGCCCACAGCTCCTATAGCACTCAAGGCAATCACACTTTCCATCATTAGACGACGGATCAATCGAGATCTATGCATACTCATAAAGTTAGTCTCCAAAACTAGTCGGTCGGAACATCGGGCTACCTAACGTTTCTATAGATTAGTTTTGAGACTCTAATGATCACTACGCCCAACCGGTTCACCCAATCGGGTGATTGAGCCAGTGCTTGTTGATTGGAATACAGTCTTCTACCAAAGGCTGGTCATGAACAAACGCCTGTACCACCCTAGAGCTGATCCAAGTCAGGTATTAATAACCAATTGACTAATAACTCCACACCTCAAAAAGTGCCAGGCTCGTCACTTCGTATTTTAAAGTTGCCTCAGGCGGACCTGAGTCTATAGAATGTTAGACTGCACTAGTTTTATTACGGGTCAAAGAAGGAGACTGGGCCACATAAACCGTTTTTACGTTGAAGGATTGCATCCAAAACGTACTCAAAGCGCGCTTTATCTGGGCTCGAGCAGAATCATTATGGCAAAACGGGTTCAGTTAGTTCTAAGTCAAGATATTAGCAAGCTAGGTAAGACGGGCGACCTCGTCGAAGTAGCTCCTGGCTATGCTCGCAACTATTTATTGCCTCGTGGTTTGGGGTATCGGGCAACTCCCGGTGTGCTCAAACAGGTAGAGCGCCGCCGTGAAGAGGAGCGTCAGCGCCTTGAGCAGATTAAGCAAGATGCTGAAGCCATGAAGACTGCGATCGCAACCATCGGTCTCTTCACCATCAAGAAAGAGGTGGGCGAAAATGAGGCAATCTTCGGTACAGTCACTGCTGATGAAGTTGCCGAGCTGATCAAGACCAACACTGGTAAAGACATCGACAAGCGCGATATTGATGTTCCCCCCATCAATAAGCTGGGTGAGTACACTGTGCTGGTTAAGCTCCACGCTGAAGTCACTGCAGAACTACGGCTACGGGTTGCTTAGGTTATCTAACCCACTGCAAGCATTGCGCTTAAATGCCTGCAATACAATGCACTCATCATTCGATCAAGCCCTAGGTTGCTCATCAAATCTAGGGCTTCCTTATGGGCAACCAACGTACGCGAACTAACTATGAAAGGGGATGAATGCTTTGCAAAAGCCCCCTGAGAACTCTGACACACTAGATCATGTCAGGGCAAAGCGCATATAATACAAATGAACTAAAAAACCTGTAGCCAGGTTATAAATACTCGTTTTCCCTGTTATCTTCTCTATCTATAGCGTTTTGTAATCACCCTTGACGCTAGATGTGGATGGCTAAGATACTGATAAACAGGGAGTGGCATAGACTGCTACGTAACTATCCGGCATGCGCTTCAAATATTTTCATGCCGCTTGCCGCTCCCCTCTTTTAGCTCCCCTCACCATATTGCCTGAAGGTCATCATGGCTAAAGAACATAAGTTTCAAGCAGATTTTGATCGCCTACCACCTCAGAACATCGACGCTGAAGAGGCTATCTTAGGCGGTATTTTATTGGACCCAGAGGCCATGGGTCGTGTTACTGAAATTTTGGTCCCCGATGCCTTTTATATTGCCAGTCACCGCGAAATCTATCGAGCTACCCTTGAACTACAGGCTAAGGGCAAACCCACTGACCTGATGACCGTTGCCTCCTGGCTCAAAGATCACAACTTGCTTGAAAAAGCTGGCGGGCAAGCCCGCTTGGCCCAGCTGTTTGACCGCACCATCAGTGCCGCTAACATTGACCAGTACGCCAAACTGGTCATGGATAAATACACCCGCCGTAAACTGATCCAAATCGGGGGTGAAATTGCCCAGCTCGGCTATGAAACTGAAACTGCCATCGAAATGGTCCTCGACCAGTCTGAGCAAAAGATCTTCGGCATTACCCAAGAGCGTCCCCAGCAAGGGCTCACTGCGACATCTGACATCCTGACTGAAACCTTCGACGATATCGAACAGCGCTCCATGGGCATGGTGCTGCCTGGTCTATCTTGTGGGTTTTACGATTTAGACGCCATGACTCAGGGGTTTCAGCGATCTGATCTGATCATCGCTGCTGGACGTCCGGCCATGGGCAAAACAAGCTTTGTCCTGAACGTGGCTCGCAATATCGCAGGCGGACACAAGCAACCCATCGCTATATTCAGTTTGGAGATGTCCAAACAGCAGCTCGTGTATCGTCTGCTATCGGCAGAGGCCAGAATTGAAAGTGGTCGCCTACGCACTGGGCGCATTGGGCAGCATGAGTGGGAACCTTTGGGACATGCCATTAGTTCTCTGTCTCAAATCCCCATTTTTATCGATGACACCCCCAATATTTCAGTAACTGAGATGCGCTCTAAATGTCGTCGTCTTAAAGCTGAAAATGGTGGTGCCTTAGGACTTATCCTGATCGACTACCTCCAGCTGATGGAAGGCAGTAGCGATAACCGAGTCCAAGAACTCTCTAAAATCACGCGATCGCTAAAAGGGCTTGCCAGAGAACTCAATGTGCCAATTATCTCTCTCTCCCAGCTCAGTCGTGGCGTAGAGTCGCGTACCAACAAACGCCCCATGATGTCCGATCTTCGTGAAAGTGGATCTATCGAGCAGGATGCAGATTTAATTATGATGCTGTATCGAGAAGAATACTACGACCCTGACACCCCTGATCGAGGTCTCGCAGAAGTCATCATCGCTAAGCACCGTAATGGTCCTACAGGAACCATAAAATTGTTATTTGAACCCCAATATACTCTCTTTAGAAACCTTGCTAAACCAAATTCATAGGAGAACTTCCTCACTTACTCTTCAACTCGATAGCCAAGTTCCGCCAGGTGCGATCGCGACTGCCGCCATCGATCCTGCACTTTCACAAACACCTCTAAGTACACCTTGCCAGCAATGAGCTTTTGCATTTGCTCACGGGCAGCTGTATTAATTGTCTTCATCATCGACCCTTTTTTGCCAATGAGAATTCCTTTTTGAGACTTGCGCTCTACATAAACTGTCGCCAGCACATTGGTAATCTTAGGCGTTTCCTCAACTGTTTCAATCGTTACAGCAACAGAATGGGGAATTTCTTCACGGGTATGCAACAACACCTGCTCACGAATTAACTCGCCCATGATAAAACGCTCAGGCTGATCGGTGACTAAATCAGGTGGATAGTAATAAGGGCCAGCATCTAGTCGTTCGATCAAGCTTGATTTCAAAGCCGCCAGCCCTGTCTCTGTCACCGCTGAAAATTTACACACAGGCCAGCCATTCTCATCAGCCAGTGCTTGATAACTAATATCAATCATCTGGGCCTTAGTCTCAGACTGTAGATCAGCTTTATTGATACCTAGAACAACCGGCACCTCACTACGCTTCAGCAAATCTGCAATAAACAAATCACCACGACCTAACTCGCTGGTACCATCCACCACGAACAACGTCACATCCACAGAGTTGATGGCAATGCGGGCATTTTTGACCAGCACTTTGCCCAACTCATGGTGGGGTTTGTGAATACCAGGGGTATCCACAAAAATGACCTGCGCCTCCGGCAACGTCATCACCCCACGCAGGCGATTGCGCGTCGTCTGGGCAATGGGCGAAGTAATGGCAATCTTTTGCCCCACCATCGTATTCATTAGCGTTGACTTTCCCACATTGGGACGTCCCACGATCCCAACAAATCCGGAACGAAACCCCGGTGGAGGTGTTGGGGCTCCCCCCAGATCAATGGCCATACTTATTCTATAACTCTAACTATTAACTCTTTTCCATTACCCAGTGGGCAGCAGACCACCTTACGTTTCACCCGTAATGTGAACTACAACATCTCGGTGATAACCATGGCTACGATGTTCCCACAGGTAAATTCCCTGCCAGGTACCCAACGCCAACCGACCATTCATGATAGGAATCTGCTCCGATGTATGGGTCAAGGCCGTCCGCAAATGGGCAGGCATATCATCTGGTCCCTCAGCACTGTGGTTATAGTAATTACCCTCAGGTATTAACTTGGCCAAAAAGTTTTCCATATCAACCAGCACATCCGGATCTGTATTTTCTTGGATCACCAAACTGGCTGAAGTGTGGCGTAAAAACAAACAGCAAAGCCCGGTTCTCACCCGAGATTCACGGACAGCATCTTGCACCTGCATCGTAAATCGCTGCAATGATTTAGGACGGGTTTGTAAGGTTAGCACAGTCTGATAATGCACGGACGTTGACGTGGTAGGAATCATGGTGATGCCCTCTGAAATAAAGACTCATCATGCTTTTCAGCATAGAGCAGGACTTACAGTCACGTCCAAGTTGCAATCTGTAATTTCTTTTAAGGTACGCCAAGCATTTTGGACAAGAACAAAGCCTAGTCCAGGGTACATGGGTTTGCTACCTAACACCTAAAGTTTCCACCTATAAACGTTGTATCAATTACCGAGTAGGGAATCTTGAGCTTACAGATACCGGGTGTTTTTAAGACCTTGACATCGCATCTACCTTGAGCCTAAATGCTGCCTCCAAGCCCGATCATTGTCATTATGCAGGGAGTTGCTGCATGGAATCATTGGCGTCGCATGCAAGCACCTGACACAGAGGCACCTCAACTGAGAGAGGCACTGTTGATCCGAGCCGAGTTACCTAGGGTTAACCTCAGTCAAGTGGACGGCTGTATCAGTAATTTCTCTGGTGCTAATTTATTTCAAGCCAACCTTTCGCAAGCAATTTTCTACACCGCAAATTTATCCCAGGCCAAGTTGGATTGGGCCAGATTGACAGGCGTGGACATGCGGGAAGCTAACCTCAGGGATGCCAGCTTGATTAGAGTGGACGGACAGCACACCAATTTTGCCATGGCGGATCTACACGGTAGCAACCTCAGGGAAGCCATCTTAACCGACAGTAACTTTTGCAAAGCATCCTTAGCAGGCGTTGATGGCTGCATGGCGCAAATGAGTCAATGTAATCTGAGCCATACAGACTTGCAGAACAGCCTTTTTTATACTGCTGATCTGCAACAGGCTAACTTGCGACAAGCCAAGCTCACCTCAGCTGACTTCCGTGAAGCCAATTTAACCCAGGCAATTTTAGAAGATATCAATGCCTGTCACACCAGCTTTGCCAGGGCAATTTTAGACCGGGCAATTCTAACGGGAGCTTTGCTAGCAGACGCTAACCTGACGATGGCTAATTTAAAGCTCACCATCCTCAATAAGGCTAATCTCAGCAATGCCCAGGTGCAAAATGCCGTTTTGACGGAGGCCAGTCTTGTGGGTGCAACACTCTGCCAGGCGCAGTTGCAAAATAGCAACATGGCTCAAACAGACTGCCGCAATACCCTCTTTAGTGAAGCCAATCTGGAAAACGTAAATTTGCAAGGAGCTGACCTGAGTGGAGCCAATTTGAGCAAGGCTGCATTACAAGGCGGTTGCTTAAAAGATGCCAAATTGAAACATACCAACCTGAGCCACGTTGATCTACGCCATACTGATTTAACGGGTGCCGATTTAAGTCATGCTATTTTAGCTGGCACGCAATTACCCAAAGGGTATGAGCCAACCCAGTATTCCGTGAGCGAAACAGAGTCCTGTAATAGGCAGGTGGCTTAGGGTTAACTCAAATAATCACTAATTGCATTTGAGATCGCACCATTACCATCCGTGGCCAGTTTCTCGCCTGTAGGGGGTACCAGGGGTTGCTCTAAAAACGACCAGTCCCCCTTAAAGAAAGTATGGCTATCTAAAATTTGGTGATAGGCATGGCGTTGGATACCAGTCATCAGCAAGGGGGCTTCGGCAAAGCCCTCACGGGGCAGCGTCACGACACCGCGATCTAGACGACAGGCTTCGGCAAAGGTGCTATATCCGGGTTTAGAAACGATGCGATCGCACACCACCATGATGTCCGCAGGCCGCAGCCCAATCTCCGCAATCTTAATCAGGTTCGGTAACTCTGGTGCATTGCGATCAAAGGTGAGAAACTGCCAATGGGGATAGGCCCGTAATGCTGTCTCATAGGGAATTTGAGATAACCCTAGCCCACCAAACGTCAGCAGAATGGTGCGATCGATAGGAACCGTAATGCCAAATTTCTCTCTGATTACATTGGCTGACAGCTTAGGATTTCCCCCCGTGAGACCGACATCAGTGATGTTAGGGAAAGCGACCATATCTTCATGGAAAGGGAGACGAAAAAGGCGATCGCAATCCCCAAAGCAGTCTGCAATCCAGTCTGCAATTGCCTCAAATTCACCTCCCCAGGGCCGATAAATAAAGTCCCAACCAAAATTCCCCATCATCCAGCAGGGTAAATTCACAGCCTTAGCCAGCTGAGTTAATAAAGGAGGAATATCCCCCATAATCAGGTCAATGCCTGTGTTTCTAATAAACTCAACTTCTGGTGCCAGAATCTCATCCTGATGCTCATAAATCCATTTAAGTTTCTCCAAGGTGGCAACCTTATCCATTGTCAAGCTGTCACTTTGTAATACACCAATATCAAAACTCACCGCTCGATAGGTCACTTGCTCAGGCTGTAGATAAGATTGCAATAACCATTGGGGAGCCGTCGTTGCCAGAATAATCTCTACATCGGGTCGACTCTGTTGCAATGTTGCTGCCATGGAGGCAGCACGGGTAGCATGGCCAAACCCATGGTTAGTAACTGCGAGATAAAGCTTAGGCATAAACTTTTGTTCTTTCTATTAACATTTAACAATTCAGCCTTACACCACATATTATCTTCGTAAGTTTAAAAGACCGCCATCATCATTTTAGGCTAACTCAAGCTTGTAACTAGGGTGACCTATCCTCCTTACCCTGCAAGAATTACAGAAAGAGCATTGTGACAATTGTTTAACCCCTAGAGAACAACTCATAAAAACCTCTAAAACCTTTAAGTATTAGTGAAATGTATGGATTGCCATCTCCTTAACGTTAGAAATCAATCAAGATAATTATCATCGGGGACAAAATTTAGTAACAACAGTAGAGACAAATCTGTTGACTGCTGATCGCATTCACTGTCCATCAAACCGTAATATTTAGAATCTCATGAGCAGCGCTTTTGTTGAATTGGGTAACTTGTTTGAACTTAATGAGTTTTTTGAATTTGATGAATTTGAATTGATTATAGGAACACCAGCCAGTGAACAGCTCAATGGTACTGAAAATAACGAAGTGATTATCGGCCTTCGTGGCGCTGATACAATTAACAGCAACGGTGGTTTTGACCTACTGTTTGGCAATCGCGGCAACGACACCATTGCAGGTGGATCTGAAAGCAATTTTATCTTTGGCGGTCCTGGTAGAGACACTATTTATGCCAACGGTGGTTGGAATATCCTCATCGGTGGTCCTGGTGCTGATCGCATACATGGCAGTAACCAATCAGACTTCATCCTGGGTGGCAGCGGTAGAGATATCATTTATGCCAACGGCGGTGGAGACTTTATCGCGGCTGGTCGTGGTGCTGACAAAATTTACGGCAGCAATCAAGCTGACATCATCCTGGGTGGCAGCGGCAAAGATACGATTTACGCCAACGGTGGTGACGATCTGATTGACGGTGGTGATGGTATTGATACAATCTGGCTCAGTGGTGACGAGACTGTTGTTCTCGATGCAAACAATAGTAAGTACGACATCATCAAGAACTTTCAACTAGGTCGGACTACTTTTGTTGTTAATGACCTTGAGAACTTAAACGTTCAAGGGAGCAGTGACGGCGCTAAAATCTATCAAGGCAATAACCTACTAGCGACCGTTAGCTGGCAATCTGCCAGTGTCTTTGAAAACAACATTAACGACATCTTTGTTACTGAAATCGACGAAGTGGTTGTGTAACACAGGCATTTGGGAAGTTGCAAACAAATAAATAAAGGCTCCAGTATTGCGTTAGTGAGGTTTTGGATGCTGACATCTGATACTTTACCTAGCCAGGATCTCCTGGCTTAAGTTGACACTTCTCATACTACAAATTAGTGCTAATCATCGTCATCGAGAATCATCTTCTTGGAAGAGTCTGATTCTCGATGATAATTTCTCTTGGAATTTTGTCAAACCGTATGCGCTGACAGGAGATCCCTTAATGATAAGCATAGGCTTTATACACACATGGCTCAGCGATCCTCAGCATTGCAGCATCCATCACACCTGGATTGGGATTGCTACTTAAGGCTATAAATTCCTGACTGGTGTATGTATTTCGGATTGTATCAATTATACACTGACCAAGTTCCTCAAACTTCTGATCTGAGAATATGCCCAACTGGGTGATGCGAGCTGTGATTTCAAAAGCCATGCTAGAGGTGTCTTCTCAAGAAAGCGCGAATGATGTCTTTAAAGAAAATAGATGGCAAGCAACTCTTTCAGCTTGGATTACTAGGCCTAGGAGTAGGCATATATAATATTGTCGCGGTGATGCCTGCTTTAGCATCTCCTGCACCTATATTTGAGCCGGTTCTTGATGAACTTACCACTTCAAACTTTGCTGTACGCCTTCCCACGTCTGTACCCACCGACGTGGAACTACATCCCTTTACTCGAAACAAACATCCTGGGTTCCATATCCTCACTGTTGGTACCTCACCTGAATGTTCAGGTGAGCGTTGTCTGGCCTTTAACATTGTGACCATCCCAGAGCCCAACACCTGGCCAACTCCAGAGGAAAATCGTTTAACGCCTCTGACACCCGTTGTCTTAGGCAACGGTATTCAAGGCTATATCGCTGAAGCCATGGGCTTTGCATCTGTGGAATGGATGCAGGATGGCACGCTCTATATATTGAACTACAGTACAGATATACTGTCGTTTGAGGATGCGATCGCAATGGCCACGTCTATGGCGACTGAACCACCGGTCTCAGGAGCACAATAACCAACACTTGAGTAATACCAACTTCGAGTTCATTAAACCTGAACCAAGTTCTTCCAGAACCAAACCGCTTTTCTGTTCTAGGCCAATGGACAATCCATAAAAACAGAAATGGTGAGGTCGTTAAACGACCTCACCACTCACAGATTTATGTAACGAGAGCCTCTATGGCCAGTTCTGACAATGAATTGGCCAGCAGTAGCTTATTACAAAACAGGTACAAACTGCTCTTTCTCAGGGACTGTAGTATACTCAGCCACAATCTGACGGAACTCATCTCCGTCAAGAGTCTCTTTCTCAATGAGAATATCGACCACGCGGTCCACAGCTGCACGATTATCTTGAACCATGCGCTTAGCATCGTCGTAGCACTGCTCAACAATGGTGCGAACTTGTTCATCGATGCGCTGAGAGACGGTTTCAGAATATTCAGAACGATTACCCCAGCTGCCGCCAAGGAAAACCTCACCCTGAGGATTCTCTAGAGCCAACGCCCCCAACTCAGCAGACATACCAAAGCGGGTAACCATTTGACGGGCCATGGACGTCACCTGTTGCAAGTCGTTCCCCGCTCCCGTGGTAACCTCAGCCTCACCAAAGATGATGTCCTCAGCGGCACGACCCCCAAGGGCACCGGTAATTCGAGCCAAAAGCTGGGCACGGGAAATCAACATCTGGTCTTCGCTGGGGGTAAACCAAGTTAAACCTTGAGCCTGGCCCCGGGGAATCAAAGTCACCTTCTGCACAGGATCATGGGCCTTAACCAGGGTACCAATCAGTGCGTGGCCAACTTCGTGGTATGCAATCAAACGCTTGCTCTTACCGTCGACTAAAGGTGTGCCTTCCATACCGGCGATGACGCGATCAACGGCATCATCAATTTCCAGCATCGTAATGGCTTCCTTACGACGACGAGCGGTAAGAATAGCCGCCTCGTTCAGCAAGTTGGCTAAGTCAGCACCTGTGAAACCAGGTGTGCGACGTGCGATCGCATCCAAGGAAATCTCATCCGCCAGCTTCTTATTGCGGGCATGGACTTCCAGAACCGCAATACGGCCCTTAACATCAGGTGGATCAACCGATACCTGACGGTCAAAGCGACCGGGACGTAACAGCGCCGAGTCAAGTACATCGACACGGTTAGTCGCTGCAATCACGATAATGCCGCTGTTGCCCTCAAAACCGTCCATCTCGGTCAGCATTTGGTTGAGGGTTTGCTCGCGCTCATCGTTACCACCCCCGATACCAGAACCACGGGAGCGACCAACGGCGTCAATCTCATCAATAAAGATGATGCAAGGAGCATTTTCCTTCGCTTTCTTAAACAGGTCGCGAACACGAGACGCACCAACACCCACAAACATCTCTACAAATTCAGAACCAGAGATGCTGAAGAACGGCACACCCGCTTCACCAGCGATTGCTTTGGCTAGCAGCGTTTTACCAGTTCCAGGAGGGCCAACAAGCAAAACACCTTTGGGGATGCGAGCACCCACAGCTGTAAAGCGCTCAGGTTTCTTCAAGAAAGTCACCACCTCTTGCAGCTCTTCCTTGGCTTCATCAATACCTGCCACATCATCGAACATGATGCCGGTCTTGGCTTCCATCATGAAACGAGCCTTTGATTTACCAAAGTTCATGGCCTGACCGGGACCACCGCCAACGCCACCGTTGGAGCGACGGAATAGGAAAAATAAACCTGCAATTAGCAAGAACGGGAATAGCAGATTGCCCAGAATACCAACCAAAGCACCGTCGTTACGAGGTGGGTGGGAATCCAAACTGATGTCAGAATCGCGGAGACGCTCAACGAGCTCAGGCGCACTACCGGGTAGGTCCACACGCCAGCGCATAACGCGGTTATCTAGTTGTGGATCAACCGCTTCAATAATGGCTGTTCGGCCACCATCATAGAGGTCAACCGCTGTCACTCGACCAGCATCTATATAGTCTAAAAACCGGCCGTAGGTCATACGGGTACTTGCCGTATTACGACTCATGTTTGCGGGGTCTCCGCCCATGGAACCTTGCCAGAAGAAAAACCCAATTAACAGGGCTGGCAATGTCCAGAGCAAAATGACTCTCCAAGAAAGCTTCATATCTCGGTGGCCTCGTTTTGATTAACAGTCCTAACTGCCTAAGCAGATTGAAAAGCAAGTTCTAAAGCAAGCTATAAAAACCTGTGAGTTGACTAAAAGCCTGCCAATGGCATTTTCTTAAGTCGATTAGGTTTAATTAACTACATTGTTTACTAAATGTAACGTAATTTCTCAGATACGGGCAATCCGTTACGTAGTCACTATGTTACCGGGTGATCACAAGCTAGCTGTTTAGTCGGTCTAAAACCATTAACTAGTAGCTATTGCGATCGCACGTTCCAGACGCCCCTGATCAAAACCACGCTGGTGCAAAATCACCCAGGACTCCACTAGGTCTGGTCCTTGCATATCCCCCATTAGGGCTGCTCTCAGGGATCTCATAATCAGACCTTTTTTCACCCCCAATGCCTTAGTCACCTGATTAATCAGACCTTTGGCATCACCCACCTCATTTAGGCCTGCATGGGCTTTAAGGGTATCTAAAACAGCCTGCATTGCATCCGCCACACCATCTTTTTTAAGCTGCGCTACCGCTGCCTCAGAGAACTCCATGGTCGGCATAAAGAAAAAGCGGCTCAGGTCAACACAATCTTTTAAGCGAGTCAGACTCGGCCCTGCTAAGGCAGCTAACTTGAGCAACCAGTCTTGATCAGCCTCTGTATCAAATTCATACCCCGCATCTTTTAGATAAGGAGTCATCAGTGCTAACAAACTCTCTGGGGATTTCTGATGCAGGTACTGGCTATTGATCCAGTCCAGCTTATCCCAGTCAAATTTAGCGCCAGCCTTATTGACCCGGTCAAAGCTAAACAGCTTTGCAGCCTCATCTAAGGTGAATAGCTCTTGGGCATCAGGGGCAGACCAACCCAGTAACGTCATATAGTTGGCCAGCGCTGCAGCAGTAAAGCCCATCGTCTGAAAGTCAGAAATAGAGGTGACTCCATCACGCTTGGACAGCTTGGCACCCTTTTCATTCAAAATCAGCGGTGTGTGGGCAAACTGGGGCACAGGCATCCCCATGGCCTCGTATAGCAAGATTTGCTTCGGAGTATTGCCCACATGATCTTCACCACGAATGACGTGGGTAATGCCCATATCGGCATCATCGACCACCACTACAAAGTTATAAAGGGGCTGACCAATTTCTGTACTTGAGGAGGCGCGAGCAATCACCATGTCGCCCCCCAAATCACGACCTTTCCAATTGACTGGACCACGCACCATGTCGTTCCAGGTAATGTCGCGGTCGTCATCAATTTTGAAACGAATCACCGCCTGACGTCCCTCTGCTTCAAAAGCAGCAATTTGCTCAGGGGTGAGATCGCGATGCTGATTGTTATAACGGGGTGCTTCACTACGGGCTTTTTGCCGCTCGCGCATCTCATTCAGTTCTTCGGGAGTTTCGTAAGCACGATAGGCCAGTCCTTGATCTAGCAACTCCTGAATTTTTGGCTGATAGAGACCCATGCGCTGGGTTTGATACACGGGCTCCTCATCCCAGGTCAGACCTAGCCATTGCAAGCCATCCATAATGTTCTGGGTGTACTCAGGCTTAGAACGCTCTAGATCGGTGTCTTCTACTCGCAGAATAAACGTACCGCCCTGGGCACGAGCAAAAAGCCAGTTAAAAACTGCGGTTCTGGCTGTCCCAATGTGGAGATTGCCAGTGGGACTCGGAGCAATCCGAACGCGAACAGACATGGTTGATAGTGCCAAAAACGAAACAGCTAGGTCTATCAGCGTACTATATGGCAGCCTGTAGAGGTTGCACCGTTTACAGCAGTGATCTGTGCCTGGTTATTGGGTGCTGTAGCTCCTCCTAGCATTACTTTTAGAGGTGGTATTTTGGGCACACTGGTGCGTGCAGAGCTATTACACCTAAGGGATATGGAATGCCTGTCCCTTGGTGATCTCAGCATTGGCGGAGCAGGGGTCTTTGATGTCATTGCACTATATGGTTTATTTGCACGACTACTCACTTAGACTGCTTAAAGATCCCGCAAAGTTGTCTGAGAAAGAACACCAAGTTGGAACAATGATAGTGTCAATAATTCTCTAAGAATTAGACCGATTTATATTGATATTTAGGGCCAAGCTTTATGCTGAGTGAAAAGATTCAAGATGCAGCTATACGAGCAAGCATCGCCGATGACTGCGCTAAATTAATTGATAAGCAAGTAGCTGCTAAAGGTGGCCTCACTGGCATGGCCATGAAAACTGCCTACGGTGTGATCAAAGGAGTTGGCGCAGGTTACATCCCTGGTGCCATTAATCGACTACTCCCCGATGCATGCAAAGCCCTTGAACCTATTTGGCAAGAAGGTGCAGCAGCGGGTGACCCAGTCAAATACCTCAGTGAAAATAGCGATCGCACCGCTGACAGCATCTTAAGTGTGACCGATGCCCGTATTCAAAACACCAGCAATGGCGTCGTTAGCGGAACGTATAAAAAACTACGTAAATCCGTTAAGAATGACGTAGAAGCTGCCGTTCCTGACCTGGCGCAAATCATCTACAGCCACGCCGCTTAACACGGACTCAAAATCCCATCCCTGCGTAGGGGCAGCACCTTATGCCTGCCCCTTTGTCCTAATAAATAGGATTTGGTATTACCAAACTCGCCAGTCTTCCCAATCAAGGTTGAAGATAGACGTATCAGGAAAAGCGGTAGGATTGCCACGTTCTTGCAACCGTTGCTGTAGCTCCAAAAGCTCAGGCTCAAATCGAGGTAAATCATCCACCAAGCTATAGGGCAACAGTTGATTCTCCAGCGCATAGTCAATGGTTGCACCAGCAGCGATGCCCACCGACCACTCAAACGAATGAACACGATAGGCGGCAGCAGCAATCGTACTGGTGGCAATACTCTTCCCCGCAACCAGCATGTTGTCGATCTCCTGGGGAATCAGCGCCCGCAGGGGAATCTGACCAGGATAACTCTGCCCATGGGCTCGCCGTACACCAGCCCGTTCAGTATTGCCTGGCAGCTCAGGCGGTGCTAACTCCATACAAGGATGAAAGTCGATGGCATACTGAGCAATGCCCAATGAATCTGGAAAGATAGTGGAACGGGTGCGGCGAGGGATATCTGTTGCAGCCTTATTCTCTCCGATAGCGGCAGCGGTTTCTAAACCAGCCAATGCCCGGCGCAATTGTAGATACATACCATCGGGTAACTGAGTCTGGTAATACTCATCGCTATAGTCCACACGGGAAATGTCAATCTCATTGATCATGAATCCCTCCGGATGACCATAAGCAGGTCGTCCTATAATTCGACGACCCTCGCGGATATAGGGATGCTTGGATAAGCCGTGGGCTGTATTCATAGGGGCATCAAAACCGGTGAGAAATCGATGACGAAGATCCACACTTTTAATGCCATAGCCCAGCTGAGAATCTGACAATCCACCAATCAACCAGTGGTAATAGCTGAAGGCATTTTCTTCACCCCGGCGCAGAGTATCTACACGCAACCCACCTAGCCAACCGCCAGGTTCTAGCTGGCCTGTAGCTTCCAGCTGCTCATGGGAATAGATCAGGTTGTCTACGAATGTACCTGGTCGGTAGTCATTGCCCCAGGTCCAATTTTGCATGGAGATATCGCCGGGCTTAATATCACTAACTCCAAAAATACGGCGCTCGGGTCGGTTGCCCGGTGCCCATAGCCGCCGATAAGTAAAGACAAAATCAATGTAGTTGGTGTTGTCGCGCTCGCGTTCAAAGCTGAAATATGGAGCGTAAATGTCGTAATACTCTGGTCGTTCCTGCACTTGGGCCTCTTCAGTCCGCTCCATTGCGAACGTATAGGTAAACCCCTGGGTGCAGTAGGCATCGCCCGTCAAGGTGGGCGAAGACGGGTTGAGATAGGACTTTGGATCTAGGCCTAACCGATAGGGCACCCCCGACAGTGCAATCAATTCGCCCGTTTCGGTGGCCTCAACCACGTACCAATTAGCAGGTCCTTCATTGCCAGTAGGCTGAAAGCGAATAATGTTTTTGCTTAAACGCTCTGAATCTTCGTAGCGATAGACATCTTCGTAGAAGGCAGATAACGGCTCGGTATTGAGGGGAGGTGTACCCGGTGCTGGGCTGTGTTGGATTGCGATCGCACTTTCAATCATGGAGCCATCAATATCCAACTCCTTCACCACTGTTGAAGGAAACCACTTCAGGGTTCCATCCCCCTCACGGGCTGCCTCATTCAGCATATCCACCAAAATATCGTGGGCATCAGCGGGCAAAAAACAAACTGCACTAACCCAGCAGTCCCCTGGATTCTGGCGACCATAGAGATCCAGTACCCGTTGCCGCAGGTCTTTATAACCTGACGCATAAAACAAAAGTTGGCGCTGCATTCTAGCTTCATCTAAGGCCGTTGTCCCCTGAGACGTCAGCTGCCCCCCTAACCAGTCAGTCATCTCTGTCAGGCAAACTGTTCGTCCAGCGTGCAAACTCTCGTAGGCGGTAGACACCCCCGCAAGGCCACCACCAACCACCAAGACATCACAGCTTTCAGTTTGCTCAATACGATTGGGCTGGGCTGCCAACGGGCTAGCCAGGAGGAGTAAGAGACCAATGGCCGAGAAGAGGCGCTGACCAAAAGAGCTTAAAAGCAAGCTAGCAGAAATTCGCATATAGGTCCTTCCTTAGTCACTGACATTACTGCGCCCAACACTATATCCGAGCACTAAACCCAATAAATTGAGAATTCATGGCCGATACAGACAGAAGCAGTAGGATACACATCAGCTACCACAGTAAACAATTAAATCAATTTCAACATCGCCATACCCGGCCAGAGCGGTTATTCCCACAGTGGTTCGACTGGGTAACCGCGCCTGGTCAAAGTAAGACGCATAGACTTGATTAACAATCTCGTAGTAGCGAAAGTCCGTGACAAAAATTCGAACCATCACAACATTTTGAAAGCTTGTACCCGCATGGGTTAACACCCGTTTCAGGTTTTCCATCACCTGCCGCGTTTGCGCTTCAACATCCAGCTTTAAGACTTCACCAGACTCAGGATCTTCAGATAACTGCCCTGTCACGAAGAGAAAATCTCCAGCCTTTACAGCATGGGAGTAAGGAGCAACTGGAGGTAGTGCATCAGGCAAGGTAATAAATTCAAGCATGGTAGATCAGCCACGGTAGTTGGTGCTGATCTATTTGCTCATTGAAAGAGAATTGGGTATTCAAACAACCTACTTCATTAAAGAATTGCGCTCACGCCGCCCCTGCTGTGCTTAAAAGCAACCACATGTCAGCAGACTTGAGGCACCGAATTCCCCATACAGGTCACTACAATCGTCCCTAAACCCTAGAAATATAGAACATTGGATCAAGCAGCCGTTAGCCAGCTCAATCGCAGACATAGCCAGGAAATTCACACCTAAAATCAACCTGAAATATGATCATTTAAACGAGATTTATGATACATTTGTATTAGTTGATGAGGCATATGTTCTATTAGTTCCTCGTCCTCTTCTGCAATATGAACGATTTAGATATGGAACTTCAGACGATTCGGCAGAAGCTACAAACCCTGAAAGCATCTCCTCCCGAAACAATGGCAGCTCCTTGGAGCCCGTCACGATTGACTGCGCCTTCCCCTAATTTAGCCCAGGTGACCACGGCAATTGAGACCCTACGGCAACGCTCAGGTCAAACACTGTCATCGTCTCCAGTTCCTGGTTCTAGTTTGCAGCAGTTTGATGCTGCGCTTGGTGCCGTTGAGCAGCTGGCACAGCAGCAACGACAAGCCTTGCGACGATTACAGTCCGTAGGTGATAGCCTGATTCAACACATCCAACCGGGTACATCGCCAGATATTGATGACATCACTCGCTTTTTAGCAGAATGCCAGGCCATTCAGATCCCCACTGTTCAACGTGATGCCGATGGATATTTAGAATTGATCTATCATACGGTCGATTTTCACCAGGCTGAGCACGACGCTACGTCAAATGCACAAACCTTAAGGTTGCGATCTCAGTCACTATTCAAACACCCGCTCCATCAAGAACAAGGGCGTTCTAATGGTTTTGACGATCAGGATTATCGCAAAACCAATGGCACAGGCTTTGTGAGCGACCTCAGGCGTGTTTATCAGCAACTGTCTGGATCTATCCAACGATGGACACGCCGCTATCTACACTCTAGACAACAAACACGGGTTTCACAATTTACCCTCCTAGACAGTGCAATTTGGTGCATTGGTGCAGCCATTTTCCGGCTGATTCTAAATCAACTGTTTCAAATTAACCCAGCACTATGGCCGCCAGTAGCATTTATTCTCATTGCTGGCATTACCCTCAGTCTTTACAGAGCTATTCTTAGCCCCCACCCCGATCCAGTATTAGGGTATCGCACACTTATGATCATCCTCGGTTTGCTGGTCGGCGGTCGTTTTGCCTAACCCCAACAACCACAATCACTACAACAGATATCAGAGCTTTTATACATTTTCACTAAAAGCAGTGTAGTTAGTTTTGTCATGCAGTTTCTTTCCTACTCATTTCATTCTTTCCCAAGAGGTCTCCCATGGTTTACCCCAACAATGTTCCCCATCGCCCTCGGTCACAAAGTCTAGGTCCCAAACCTCTAGTGGCAGCTAGTCTAGCCATGATTCTCACAGCTTTACTGATCGATTTTAATGGCATCAAAAACTTTTTTACATCCGCTAGTACAGCTAGCCAACAAGCCCATTGTAATGATGTAGTAAGTGATGACGCCAAACTATCTCGAGAACAGTTAGCCCAACTCCTCACCATCCCAGAACGAGATGCCAAAGAGAGAGTTCGACAAGTCGTCAGCGAACCCTATTGTGCATTACCCACACTAAGAGTTCGATCTGGAGTGGATGCGGAACGAGAAGCCTATCCCCTCGCATTTGATCCTGGTACAACCCTTGTGATTCTCTACGAAAATAATGAGTATGCAGGTTATCGTTTCAGCTTTGAGTAGGTCTCAGCACAGGGTTTGGATTTTATTCTTTGGCTTATTACTAAGTAGTTGTCAATCCCAAGCAACACCCCCCAAACGAGTCATTAATATCCAACAACAGTGGGAACTGGAACCCGGCGATAAGATTGCAGACCATCTCGTCGTTGGCAGTTTAGGCGATATTTCCATTCAGCTTAAGCGCCAACCCTTAAGAGCACCGTTTCCAGGCAAAGTGGAGCCCAGCACATTCGAACAGTGCGTAATTTATTCCACCCCTGAAATTCCAGCTTACCTGTTTCGATTTTGTGGTTTGCAAAGGCCCAGATTTGGCAACATTAAAGCCGGGCAAACCATGGGTGGAGGAAGTCACATACAATTTGCCACATTGCGCCGTCAGCCCGATGGCACTTGGATTATTGTTGAACCCTCTACCGGAGTTTTAGAACGAGCCATTTCCCAACATAAGCCTGCCAGATCTCCCACTAAAGATGAGACAAGTCAGGATCAAGTCAAATCATCTCAGACACTACAAGGAAAAAAATCTGTTAACTAACAAATGTTTCCTGGCAACCTCTCTCACCTTGTGTTTCCGCCCTCGGAGTCCTGATCACTATGCTGCGCTTCAAGCTTCACCACCTTTTTGCCCTTTCTCTTTTGGTTACTACCATAGGTCATCGTCCTGCCCAAGCCATGGGTTTGAACTTTGACCTAGAGACATCATCCAAAAGATCTCAGACGTCCTCCAGTTCTGAACGTACCGACAGCCAACCCGGTTTACCAGAGACAGACTCTCCCAGTGCAGTGAAAGTTTTTAAGCCACTGCCTATACCACCTACAGCTAGTCAGCCTCCGCTTCGGATTACAAGATCAAAGTCTACGCTCCCGAGCCATGTGATCGCATCTGCGCGGGTATTAACCCCACCACCGCCAAGCGCTTTGCCAACCTCACGGGTACTCTCACCCAACCCTATTCCATCTACACCCATACCCCATGATTCATCAGAGAAGGAGGCTATTGCCTTAAACTTTACTCCGGACGCATCTATCTTCGAGCCATCAGAGCCATCACCACCTCAACCCTTAACAAAAGCTCAGGAGCAGCCTGCTTTACCCAATTGGATGTATGAAGGTGGTTCCAACTCATTAGTCGCTCGGGTTATTGGCAGCGCCGAAGGAACACGCACTGCCAACGGAAATCCCACTCAAGCTTATTACGGCCACACCGACCCAGGTAACGGTGTGTGGAACATGGGAACGTTTTCCTATCAGCACGGCGCAAGTTCTCCTCAAGAAGCTGATAAGAAGCAACTCAAAAGACTCAAAAGACAGGGGAAAACCATTGCAAACCAGGCTGATCAAGCAGAATTATCCATGACCCTGGGGGAAGTTCTTAATGGTTTAGACTTAGCAAATCAATCGCCTAGGGCGGCCTTAGAGCGTGGTGGTTATGTCGATCGTCTTGTCCAAGCTAGACATAAAGGAATGAAAAACAACGATGCCATTGTCTGGGCAAGAACATACTCTTACTTAGACCCAGATACACAGCGGTGGAATGCTCCTGGACTAGGCAACACCTTAACCAGCATTCGTAGAGATCAACGCCGTCGCCATGATGCTGTTGCCACAGCCTTCAACAGTTATCAAGCCCAGCGAGACGATCTAAATACCCCGTCAGAAGAAACCTTGAAGACCCCCATATTAGCATTAGCTCCAGAACCTTCAACTAACCTCTTTTCTACAGATAAGACCTCGCAAGAAAAGAAATTATTGGTGACTCAACCCACAGATTCAACATCATTAGCATTCAGCATTCATGATGATTGGGAGTCTTCGAGTCGAGAAATTCAGAGCAGAGATGTGCCCATAGCTAAGACATATGAGACTGACGCCATTCAGGCAAAAGACACCTTAAAACGTGGAGATGACTCTCAAGATCAAAGGTTGTCCATAGCTCCAACATCAGATCCAGAGGAAATTGCTGGCTAATCGCTCTACATACAAACGTTAGTTTGAATCAGTAAATAGACAACATTAAAAAAAGCAAGCTAGAGTGAGACTGGTGTCGGCTGACCGCGTCAAGATCATGCAACCCTCATCCTATCCAATTTCATCGCTCTCAGACGCCATTGAAAGGTGTCAAGCATTAGGTATGCGCCTCAGTCGTCAGCGTCGCTATATTTTGGAGTTGCTTTGGGATGTGCAGGAGCATCTATCTGCACGGGAAATTTATGACGAACTTAACCGTCGAGGCAAAAAAATTGGCCACACATCGGTCTACCAGAATTTAGAAGCACTCTTTGATCAAGGCATAATTGAATGTGTTGAACGCTCAGATGGCAGACTATATGGCCATCTCAATAGTTCTCATAGCCATGTCAATTGTCTAGACACTCAGAAAATAATTGATATTGATATCGAACTACCGCGTGCCGTTATTCAAGAAGTTGAGCAACGTACCGGTCTGAAGATTACCGATTATCGTATTGATTTTTTTGGAACTACAAACTGATGCCCTTCAAGGCAGTCTCCCCTGTAAGAGCACCCATTGCACCAAAGTATAGAGACTGGTTTGGCAATGATAAAACCTCTGTTCTAGCTAGAACAGCAACTTCCAGGACAGAGTACTAAATATCTACTTAAACTAGGCTTTAAGCTTGATGGACTATGTGTTGCTATCACATCAGCAAAGCAACACAAGCATTCACTGTAGGATTTAAATAATTTCTACCTCTGGCTAGTATACCCAATGGCAAAAATTTGGCGGAAATTTCATGCACCTATGCACCCATCGACTCATCCAGATTGGATAGTGAGCAAACTTACGCCCCAGGGTACTAGTCACCCAGGACTTCACGGCTAAATAGGACAAATACTGTTCCAAAAACAAGAGCAGCTAATGTGATATCCATATCTAAATCCTCGCTTAATTTTTTAGGCCATTACCAGATTGCCCTTTCTTGAAGCCTAATGCGAGGATTTAGATAAATTTTCCTTGAACTTTATTGATGTGCTTAACTACGAATTTGCACAGGCATCACAAGGTATGTCATTTGTAAACCACTAACGGGAGTCAGAATTGCTGGACTAGTGGCTGAATTGCACTGTAATTGCACTTCAGGACTCGGTAGAGCACGAAGGCCTTCTAGTAAGTACCTCACGTTAAAGGCAATATCGAGATCCTCTCCTGTCACCTGGGCAGACATCTCTTCTCGGCCACTACCCACCTCCTGGGCCTCAACTGACAAAGCCAAGGTTTGGGCTGAGCCAGCAATGGAAAGTTTGACAATATTATTGCGTTGGTCGGCTAGTACACCGATGCGCTCTAAAGCAGACATCAGCTGCTTTCGATCTATTGTCAACTGCCGCTCGAACTGCTTAGGAATTAGTTGGCGGTAATTGGGGTATTGCCCTTCTAAAAGACGAGTCGTAATGCGCTGATGCCCTAACTCAAAAACGACTTGAGTCGGATCAAATCTTAGGGAAATTGGCTCTGTTCCCTGATAAGACTGTAGTAACCGTTCTAACTCACGTAGGGCTTTGCCCGGAACTGTCACATCAATGGCCAAGTTCATGCCCGAATCATCCACACTCTGAACTACAGCTAAGCGATGGCCATCTGTAGCAGCAAATTCTAAATTTTCGGGTTCTGCCACGACATGAACACCTGTGAGCACTTGTTTGGTTTCATCAGAACTGGTAGCAAATAGAGCTCCCCGTAGACCTTCCAAAATGGATTCTGCCGAAACACTCGCTACCTGTCCATCTTCCACTAAGGGAAGGTTTGGATAGTCAGTGGCTTCCATGCCACGTACTTGATATTCACCAGCTGAGCAAGTCAGGGTAATCACTGGTTCGGTATTTGATTGGCTAAAATCCAAATCTTCAGGAGGCAGTTTAGCCACAATATCTCCCAATAGTTTGGCAGGAACTGTCAGCATCCCCCCCTCTTCAACATGGGCAGAAAAGCTGGTTTGGATCCCTAGTGTTTCATCAAAACTCGTTAGGGTAATGCGTTGTGCATCTTCATCTACCTTGACCAAAATATTTGCCAATACGGGCTTATTGGGCCTGGAAGGAACTGCCCGGCTGACAATTGAGAGATGTGTGTTGAGATCCCCCTGGGAGCACACGAACTTCATGGCTGACATATGTCTATCAAGAATGCTGGCCAATCGTAACACCCCAACAGAACGATGGAAAGCGTTTATTTTAAGCAAATTTTCTTGCTCTGTTCTATAGATAAGTTCTTTCTTTAAATTTAAACAATAGTAGTAGTAGGGCCTGTGGAAACTGTGGAAAACATCTTTACACCCCTTCTCTATCAGGCTATTGAATCTTTTTTGGCCTGTGGAAAAAATGTGGATATTCAGAGCCGTTTTCCACAAGATCTGAGTAGGCTAAATCTTTTTCCCCATCGCCTGTCCTATTATCCCCAGTTAATCCCCACCTTTTCCACAGCTAAAGTAGAGTTTTCCACAAGCGATATTTCTGGATTTTGGTATCAAACTTAATATTCTCAAAGCCTTCGGACGTAATGGTTTGATTGTTAAGTAGATCGTCAGTACTGTTTTCCACAGCCAAAAGTTTTCAATGTACTAGTCAACAGAAACCGCACCAGGGTCATATCCCTGGTGCGGTTTCTGTACTATTATTGCCTGATCCTTTTACGCAGGATGCCTGGGGCAGAGCACGTATGTCCTCTTTTTTGTCTGAGCCCTAGATTGACGACTTTGTATGATTTGTTTGATCTAGCTATGCTCGATTGCTTAAGCTGATGCGATCGCTAAGCTCACGTACCGTTTGAGCCATGTTCAAGTCTTTTTTAATGAGTTGAGCGATTTTATCGCAGCTGTAAAGAACTGTAGTGTGGTCTTTTCCACCAAAAACTTCGCCGATCTTGGGCAAACTAAGATCCGTATGTCGTCGCATTAAGTACATGGCGATCTGTCGAGCTTGGCTGATTTCACGGCGGCGAGAATTGCCTTTGAGGTCTTCTACGGAAACACTGAAGACTTCGGAAATAATATCTATCACCGATGTGGGAGACGCATCGATTTTGCCTGTGGGGGCATCAAGAACCGGCTTCAGATTCTCGATGGTCATGGGCAGTCCTGAGATAGAGGTATAGGCAATAGCTCTAATGAGAGCACCTTCTAGCTCACGAATATTGGATGTGTAGCTAGAAGCAATATACTCAGTTACCTCACGGCTTAAATTCACGCTCTCGTATTCAGCCTTTTTCTGTAGAATGGCCATCCTGGTTTCAAAATCAGGCGGTTGAATGTCAGCAATCAATCCCATGGAAAATCTGGAGCATAGCCGTTCCTGGAGCCTGGGGATTTTATTGGGCGGACGATCGGATGCTAGGACAATCTGCTTGCCTGCTTCATGAAGCGTGTTGAAGGTATGGAAGAATTCTTCCTGGGTATATTCTTTGCCTTCAATAAACTGAATATCATCAACCATGATGATGTCGACTTCTCGATACTGTTCACGGAAGCGTTGCATGCTGTCCCGCCGAATAGCTGTGATGAGGTCATTCGTAAACTGCTCGGTGGATACATAGGCAATGCGAGCAGCGGTATCGATATCTAGACGGTAATGACCAATAGATTGCATTAAATGGGTTTTGCCAAGACCAACCCCGCCACAAAGAAATAGGGGATTAAACTCACGGCCAGGCGATTCGGCGACGGCCAGGGCGGCAGCATGGGCCATGCGGTTATTGGACCCGACAACGAATCGGGAAAAAACAGCTTTTGGGTTGAGGTCAGGTGGACTTGATTTACTGGTAGTGATGCGTTCTGTGGTTTGAGGTGAAGGCCAGGCGGCAGCATTATCCGTCCGATTCGTATCACCATCAACTGGTTCACTCACTGTGACGACCACGTTAATGTCTTGGCCCAACAGTTCTTGCGCTACGTCAGAAATGACTTGAATGTAGTGCTTTTGCACCCAATTACGGGCAAAAGGATTCGGTGTGGAAATAGTTAGAGTACTATCCGCTAGGGTTTGAAGTCGTGTGGGTTTGATCCACGTTTCAAACGTGGGACCACTGAGTTGGTCCTGAAGTTTATTGAGAACTTCATTCCAGAGACCATCCACTTTGTTCACAACTAACCCTCCAAACGGTGAGTAACTCTGCAATCTCAAGCTCAGTATTTTCTCTGAATGCTCCGTAATGGAACATTACAAGAATAAGGACCTCAAAATTAAACACCCCCAAACAATTGGACAGTGCTGAACTTGGAACACTATTTAATAAGGTCCTAAAAACCATAGTTGATTGAATAATCAACTATGGTTTTCAACAGGTTCTGTATTAAGAACCGTTTTATCAGTAATCACGCAAAATTAGACATTAATCGATTCCCCATGGCTAAGGCTGAAAAACTGAAGCTGATGACGGCACAGTGCTCTAACATCTCTTAATCGACGATCTCAGCAGGATGTCAACCTACTCTTAGGCGAGCTCTTGGTTGAACGACCCTGGATTAGGGATACACACCTGAATTGAATGGATAGTGTATGGCTTTTATCGACGTTTTCCCTTACAAGCACCCATTAACGAGGGCTATTCCCCATAAAGGACTAGGAATATTTAAATGCGTAGGTATAACTTTTAGTACATTGAAAACTAATGAGCTCTAATACACTAACCTGTTGTTGTTCACATATCCAGCAAGCACACCAGAGTAATCTGCACCATAGATATAACCTTCTTTAAAGGATGCAATGATCTAACTTGATGGAGACGAGGGTGAACTGGCACAGGTTACATGGTTGAATTTAGCTGTAGACGCTATACAGATAAGGGTTAGTCAATAGAACGCTGGCAATGTGTAGATGCTTGTGAGGCGTTCTGTCCAACCAGAGTCATTGCAAAGTTCCCATGCCTGATGCCATGTCTAAACTACGCTCCTCAACCGTTCGTTTTGCCAGGTCGTTAGCTCTTTACGGGTTTATTGCGGCCTGTAGTGCAACGGCAGCTGTGTTCACGACAGCACAACTTGTTCCAACAACGGCCCAATCGCCTACCTCTGGGTCTGGGCGTTTGCTGACGGACAGTAGCTTTATTGCATCCGTGGCTGATGATGTGGGACCTGCTGTGGTTCGGATTGATTCCTCGCGAACTGTGACTCGTCGGTCTGGACCGTTTGATGATCCGTTCTTTCGAGAGTTTTTTGGCGATATGTGGGAGGAGCCATCGTCTCGGGTTGAGCGTGGCCAGGGTTCTGGCTTTGTCGTCGAGTCAGATGGTGTGATTTGGACTAATGCCCATGTGGTTGAAGGGGCCGATGCGGTGACGGTCACGCTTAGGGATGGCCGTGAATTTAGTGGTGAGGTGGTGGGTGAAGATCCGCTAACGGATGTGGCAGTTATTAAAGTTCAGGCTCAGGATTTGCCGACAGTAACCCTTGGCAATTCAGAGCAGTTGCGTCCAGGGGAGTGGGCTATTGCCATTGGCAATCCACTGGGGTTAGACAATACTGTTACGGCTGGCATTGTCAGTGCAACGGGACGCACAAGTGCTCAGATTCGAGTGCCAGATAAACGGGTGCAGTTTATTCAGACTGATGCAGCAATTAATCCTGGAAATTCTGGTGGGCCGTTACTAAATGAGCGCGGTGAAGTAATTGGTATTAATACGGCCATCATCGGAGGTGCCCAGGGATTAGGCTTTGCGATTCCTATTAATTCAGCTCAGCGTTTAGCTCAAGAACTGATCGAGAAAGGTCGGGTGGAGCATGCCTATTTGGGTATTCAAATGCGTACACTGACAACTGATTTACGCCAACAAATCAATCGCGATCCTCGTAATGATCTGAGGTTATCTGCTGACGAAGGTGTAATTATTTTGGGCCTGATGCGTAATTCTCCAGCCTTAGAAGCTGGTTTGGAAGTGGGTGATGTGATTGTGGCCATGAATGGTAAATCGATCACAGCGGCTGAGCAAGTACAGCAAATTGTTCAAGATTTAGGCGTAGGCGAGTCGATTGGGATAGAGGTTGACCGGAGTGGTCGTCAGATAGCTCTGGATGTAATGACAAAGGCGTTACCGCAGCAGCGACGATAGATGGGCATACGGTCGGTTATTCAATTGGGTGATGTGAGATTGCGATCGCAAGCCCAACCCATTCAGCATTTAGACGATCCCCAGCTGCAACAGCTAATTGATGATCTGTTAGCTACCGCAGCGGCCAAAAATGGTGTGGGTATTGCCGCACCCCAGGTTGCTGAAGGCCTACAGCTGTTTATTGTGGCTTCACGCCCGAACCCACGCTACCCCGAGGCCCCGACTATGGAGCCTGTCGCCATGATTAATCCGCATATCCTTAACCACAGTGACGATCAAGTCAAAGGCTGGGAAGGGTGCCTCAGCGTGCCAGGGAAGCGGGGATTTGTTCCTCGGTACCGCGAGATCGAAGTAACTTACCTGGATCGCGATGGCCATGACCATCGTCAGCATCTGCAAGACTTTGTGGCGCGAATTTTTCAACACGAATACGACCATCTACAGGGCAAGGTTTTTCTTGACCGGGTAGAGCATCCCGATGACATTTTGACTGAGGCCGAATACCAAAATCGATTTAATTGTCCTTAGATTTGGTTTTGGGGCGTCGTCGTTTGCCACCGCCTTTGCCCGTCATTTCCCCTTCTACTCGGCTAATGCGCAAAGGGTGGCCCGCAACGGATACCTTTTTAAGGTGTCGCATCATTTCTTTGGGTATCCCCTCTGGCAAATCTACGGTGCTGTGGCTGTCGTAGATATTAATGCGACCAATGTAGCGACTTTCGAGACCGCTTTCATTTGCGATCGCGCCCACAATATGGCCAGGTTTCACCCGATGCCGATGACCGACCTCAATGCGATAGCGTCCCATGCCTTGCTCAGGTGGGGATGCCCTGCGTTCACGTCGCTGGGGTCGCTCGCGCCGGTCGCCGCGCTCTGGGCGACTGCGCTTGCGTTCTTCCAACAATAAGGGCTCGTTGCCTTGCACCAACTTGGCTAAGGCCGCTGCAATCTCAATAGCAGGCACATTATGCTCCTGTTCATATTGCTCCATGAGATTGTTGAAGAACTCTAGATTCTCCTCAGCAATGGTGTCAGTAATTTGCTGTTTAAACCGAGCAATGCGCTTGTTATTGACCATCTCGGTCGTTGGCATCTCCATTTTGGAGATTTTTTGTTTGGTTGCCCGCTCAATGGCATACAGCAATCGTCGCTCACGAGGGGCTACAAATAAAATTGCTTCACCATTACGCCCGGCTCGCCCTGTACGGCCTACTCGATGGACATAGGTCTCGGTATCATAGGGCATGTCATAGTTAATGACATGGCTAATTCTATCCACGTCTAAGCCGCGGGCAGCTACGTCGGTGGCGACGACGATATCCAGCTTGCCTGATTTAAGCTGTTCGACGGTACGCTCCCGCTGCATTTGTGAAACATCTCCACTAAGCGGGGCAGTTTCATAGCCTCGGGCTTCCAGCTTCTCCGCCAGTTCCACGGTGGCCAGACGGGTTCTAACAAAGACGATCATGCCGTCAAATGTCTCTGTTTCTAAAATGCGGGTCAGGGCATCTAACTTGTGGTACCCACTAACCATCCAATAGCGCTGTCGGATAGTGTCAGCGGTGGATGTTTTGGATTTAATCAGGACCTCGGTGGGATTATTGAGATGTCGCTGGGCAATATGGCGAATTTCTTTGGGTAAGGTGGCAGAAAAGAGAGCGACCTGTCGAGACGCTGGGGTTTTCTCCAATACCCATTCCACATCGTCGATAAAGCCCATGCGCAGCATTTCATCGGCTTCGTCCAATACGAGACACTGCAATGCGCTCAGGTCCAAGGTGCCGCGTTTCATGTGGTCCATGACCCTGCCAGGGGTGCCCACGACAATATGTACCGAACGTTCTAGTTTACGAAGTTGAATACTATAGCTTTGCCCCCCATATAGGGGCAGCACATGAAAGCCTTTCATATGAGATGCATAGCTTTGAAAGGCTTCTGCCACCTGAATTGCTAATTCTCTGGTGGGAGTCAATACTAGGGTATGGGGCAAACGCTGCTCAATATTGACGCGGGATAACAATGGCAGCGCAAAAGCCGCTGTTTTGCCAGTACCTGTTTGGGCTTGCCCAATCAGGTCCACACCAGCCAATACATGGGGAATAGTCTGGGCTTGAATGGGTGTTGGACTTTCATAGCCCAAACCTTCCAAAGCCTTTAGTACCGGCTCACTTAAAGACAACTCACTAAAGCTTGGAGCCGATTCCACATCCATTGGCATTTATCTAAATCTTAATATAGGCGCTGTTACAGCCTGACAGATGTTGAGTCAAAAACAAACTCTGACAGCAAAATAAGTGCTGAATAATCACTATTATGAGGGTTGCTAATTGAGGTCAGTCCCTAAGACGTTCCTCCCGAGCAATGGTTGGATAATTTCTACATTTTTTACAGACTATAAATAATTTCGTTTTTGGACGTCTCTACAATTCTACTTTATCTGCTCTATACTTGGAACAAGACACATAATTGGGTGCATCGTCTGAAACCATCTTGAGATATATAGAGCCTTTGGGATGGAGAAATCCTTGAACGTGATGGCAATCTTTACACGCTTAGGGCGCAAGGTTAGAACTCTCATTTAGAGTCTGGTGAAAGCACTAGCTTCGGATTTGTTGGATGTAGCTTAGATGCTTTGGCCTTGCTGATTCAGAGGAGAGTAAATCTGAAAAATGTCGATGTAGGGCAATTTTGCCGGTTCGAATCTTTCCCTTAATCAGCAAGCACCTCGATCCTCCTTTTCAAATATCATCGTTTTACAATGGCTCCAGTATCTTTTAATTGGTGAGCAGGTTAGGCGATGGTATTTGAATATATTTTTAACTTCGGTAATTTGTTTGTGCTCCCATTTTGGGCCTTGATGGTGTTATTGCCCAATTGGGACGTCACCCGCAAAATCATGGCATCCTACATTCCATTTGTGGTGTTGGCGGCGCTTTATGTCTATTGTTTTGTTGCCAGTCTTGATCCTGACAAACTCGAGGAGTTTGCTAACCCTACCCTGGCGGTGTTGGCCAACTTATTTTCAGATGAAAAGGTGATGACGACGGGATGGGTGCACTTCTTAGTGATGGATCTCTTTGTGGGCCGCTGGATTTACTTGCACGGACAAGAGAAACAATTATTTACTCGTCATTCCCTGGCGCTATGTTTGTTTGCTGGACCTATGGGACTTTTATCCCATGTAGTGACTGTGTGGATTACACCATTGTTTAAGTCTTCCGCTGAAGTGGCTTAAACGCTAGTCTCTGTTAAATAGGCAGACATCAGCATGTATTTGCTGCGGGCTTGGAAATGAGTCTGGGCGTAGAGGTGCTGTGCCCTAGTATTGGATGCCGCCACCTCTAAGTGCAGCGCATGAATATCCAGGGCTTTTGCTTCTTGCTGAATCTGCCTCAGGGTTTGTTTTCCCAAACCTTTGCCACGAAACTCGGGCCGGATATAAAACTCATCGATAAAGGCATCTTTACCGCCAAATTCGATACTGTAGCCGAAGGTGAGGGCAATGTACCCTGCGATCGCAATATCTACAACAATTAACCAAATTCCCCCGAGTGAAGAGTCGGATAGCAGGCCATGAATAGCCTGTTTTCGGTTCTTGCCCGTCATATGGATGCGTTCAAACTCATGGTAGGCCTCCACCAGCGGCAATAGCTGTTGCAGGTTGTCCGTAGATGCGAGTTGGAGTCTGTAATGCATGATGTACCTCTATGGGCAACGGATATAAGCCCTAGGATGAGTAAAATTACAGGCTTTCAGGAATCTGACGATACGGATGATGGTGATAGTACTTAGGATAGTTATCAAGGCGCACATGTAGCCAGGCGACTCCACCACCTGCTGTACTAAGCCATACTGGCTGATCGCTAATGCGTTGGGCCATAGTATCACCGACTAAAGTCCATAGGGCATGTTGCTGAGGCCTCGGCGCATTTTGTACAAACGCCCCGAGATGACTGTAATCGCCATCAGCATCTGTAGGGCAGGGGACAATTAGCACAGCATCTTTGCCCAGATTCAAAAAATTAACAACCGGTTGATCAGGTGGGAAATAGGGTGAAAACGTCTGCCGATCAGGGGGGCGTGACAGGCTCGGGCTGTCTATTAACACACACTCAAAAGGAGTATTAACCGTTTTTGTCGTTATTGGTGGTGTTTCCCAACGAAAGCTGGCAAAAGGAGATTTTGCCAATAGGTCAATGAAAAAGTTACGAAAACCACTATCTTTTTGCCAGGCATCTATAACTGTTGCATAGGAAACAGGAGATGAATTTTTTGTGATGACAACCCGAAGGCTGTGAAGATTATGTGATTTTTCGCACTGTGCATTCCACATGACCGACTGCTCCCCTACCTTTGTCAAACTTTTGTCTAATTTTGCTCCAATGTCGGGAACTTTTCCTGGGATAACTAGATAACAGTGTAGAGGTCAGTGTGGCTAGTGTCAGTGATTATACGTTGCCTACTCACGAACAATTCACGGTTTTGCTGAGTAATTTACGCGCATTTGCGCGACCAATATCACCACGGACTAGCCATCATGGCAGTACAGAAACGTTGTTCCCTAACAGTTAACGCGAGAGCAGTCCTATGGTTGCCGTTAGAAAGACAGAAAGAACACCCGAGATTATATTGCAGCAGGTTTGGAATACCCACAAACTTACTCGTAAAGATCATGTCAGATTGTCTTCCTTTTTACTGTCCATTGTGGATTTAACCCCTAAACAGCGTGAGCAGGTACATCATATTTTTGATGAGCTGAGTCTGGGTAAAATTCAACTGGTTGACTAATACTAGACGCTTGGTGGAGGCGTTCCATAAAATGTCTGTACATTGTATTTTAGTTGGGATGACGGTATATCAGGGCGCTACAGAAAAGACTGTTATCCAAAAATATTGAGTTGAGAATCAGGGCTGCTTTCTCGAACTTTTGATTTTTTAGACGATTTGGTTACACTCCCTTTGCGGAGGCCTACGGCGATTTTACTGTGTTTTTCAATTTGACCCATGACCTGTTGGGCTCGTTTGATGACGCTGGGGGGCAATCCCGCTAGGCGACCGGCTTCTATTCCATAAGAGCGATCGGCTCCGCCAGGTTGTACCTGGTGTAGAAAGATAATCTGGTCTGGCATTTCTTTCACCGTTACCTGGAAGTTGGCCACATTTTCTAATAGTGAAGCGAGCTCATTGAGCTCGTGGTAGTGGGTGGCAAAAATAGTGCGGGCCTGAATATCACTAGCCAGGTGTTCTGCCACCGCCCAAGCAATGGAGAGTCCGTCAAATGTGGCTGTGCCTCGACCAATTTCGTCGAGTAAGACGAGGGAGTGAGGGGTGGCATGGTTAAGAATATTGGCGGTTTCATTCATTTCCACCATAAATGTGGATTGCCCGGTGGCTAAGTCGTCTACGGCACCAACGCGGGTGAAGATGCGATCGCACACTCCCAGCACTGCACTCTTCGCTGGTACAAAGCTTCCTACCTGGGCCATCAGCTGAATGAGCCCCACCTGTCGCAGATAGCAGCTTTTCCCGCTGGCATTTGGCCCCGTCAAAATGATCAAGTCCGGAGGATGGGCCTTGCCCCCCCTCCCATCGGGTGTTTCCCCATAACCAAGACCCGTCGAATTCGGCACAAAAAAGCCCGCAGGCAGCGACTGTTCTACCACTGGATGGCGTCCAGCTTCAATCGCTAGAGTCCGATCTTGCACAATATCAGGGCGACAATATCCCTGGTAGATAGCCAGCTCCGCCAGGCCACAAAGCACGTCTGCTGCCGCTACATTTACGGCCACCTTGCGGATGAGTTCAGCATGTTGGCCAACGTCTTCCCGTAGCTCTAGAAAAATCTCGTATTCAATTTGATTAATCTCATCCTTTGCGTTAAGGATGCGAGCTTCTCTCTCCTTTAGTTCTGGTGTAATGTAGCGTTCTTCGTTAGTCAGCGTTTGTTTACGAATGTAGTTGTCAGGAGCCTGTTTGCTCTTGGCCCGAGAGATACTGATGTAATATCCAAAGGCTTTATTGAAACCGACTTTTAAGTTAGAAATACCGGTACGTTCCCGTTCGGTAACTTCCAGATTGGCAATCCAGCGCTGGTCGCTACTGACTTGATCTCGTAGGCCATCAAGGTGAGCATTAACGCCTTCGCGGATCAGGCCACCATCTGTGAGGTAGAGCGGTGGGCTCTCCACTAAATGAGCTCTGAGCTTGCGTCCCATCTGCTCCAGTTCTGACGGTACAATCTGTAGTCTCACTAAATGCGGTGACTGGGCGTGGGCCATCAGTGCCGCCAGATCTGGTAACTTTTCAAATGACTCAGCCATGGCTACTAAATCACGACCGTTGGCAGTACCAGAGCCAGCGCGCCCGGCCAGTCTCTCTAAATCATAAATTTGCTTGAGGATCAGCTGTAGCTGCTGACGTAGCGTGCCGTTGTCTACCAGTTCACTGATCGTTTCTTGGCGCTCCTGAATGTTCTCGATGCTTAAAAGCGGTTGCAATAACCAGCGTCGCAGCGCTCGACTGCCCATGGCGGTCGTGGTTTTGTCTAAAGCCCACAGCAATGAGCCGTGAAAGATACCATCCCGTACAGTTTGAGTCATCTCTAAATTACGTCGAGTCTGATGATCAATCACCAGAAATTCTGTGGTGGTGTAGGTCGATAGAGGCTGTAGTGGTGCCAAACTCTCTTTTTGAGTATCTTCGACATAATGCAATAAACCGCCAGCTGCTCTCGCTGCGAGCGGTAAATGTTCGCAACCAAAACCTTCTAAAGAGCGTACGCGGTAGCTTTGTAGTAGACGCTGTTTTGCTTCAGCATGGGTAAACGGTGTTTGGGAACGAAAGGTATAGCAAAATTGTGCTGGTAAGCCTTCAGGTAAGTTGTCCGAGGTTTCTCCTGGCCGCAATAGTGCACCTAAATCAGGGGCGTTGGTGGGCACAAGTACCTCTGCGGGCTGCAGTCGCATCAATTCCTGAGACAATTGATCAATGGCTGTACCCTGGGTGGTAAAAAACTCTCCTGTTGAGACATCGGCATGGGCTAGTCCCCAATGTTTGTCGGCAATGACTAGGGCGGCTAAAAAGTTGTTGCGTTTAGCGGTGAGCATACCCTCTTCAAGAATGGTACCAGGCGTAATAACGCGGGTGACCTCTCGTTTGACCAGTCCCTGGGCCTGGGCTGGATCTTCTACCTGGTCGCAAATTGCGATCGCAAATCCTTTTTCCACTAATAGTGCGCAATAGCGATCTAGCGCATGATGAGGAATGCCTGCTAAAGGGACTTTACCGATAGCCTTGCCAGCATCTTTGCTGGTCAGGACGAGCTCTAGTTCACGGGCAATTGAGATCGCATCCTGAAAAAACGTCTCAAAAAAGTCCCCAACGCGATAGAGCAAAAGGGCATAGGGATAGGCATCCTTTACCTCAGCGTAGTGACGCATCATTGGCGTCAGGTCGTCGCGTTTGATCTCTTGATAGTCGGTGTACCGCACCGTATGTTTAAGCAACCGTTCTGGAATGCCAATGTCTTGGGGGGTATTACCAGAACGTTGGCTGTTGGTTTTAGATGCGGATGCGGTCATGGGGCCTTTGAACCGTTAGAACTCTGATTAATCTTATGATGCATGCTTAGATGCAATCTCTAAGATATCTAGGAAATCCACAAATCCATTGTTAGCGTTTAGAATCGTTTGACCAATGCTTACTAGCCCATGCTGACCGATATTCAGACGCGTAAGTTAACTAAGCTCTTTCATCTGTACGATGCCAATGACGATGGCGTACTGGTGCAGCAGGATTTTATTGCCTTGGCTCAGCGCCTGGCAAACCTGCGCCAGGAGGTGCAAGCTGCATCCCATCAAGAGCAAATTTTGACCCATTTCCAGCAGGACTGGGCCTGCCTGTGTGCAGCAGCAGATCAAAATTGTGATGCTCGGATTACCTTGAGGGAATGGTTAACCTATTACGAGCAGATTCTGAATGATATTAAGCAATATGCCAGTCGAGTGATTGCCCTAGTAACGTTGCTCTTTGCCGCTTTTGATCAGGATAACGATGGTCAGATTAGCGAACAGGAATGGATCAGTCTGCTGTCAGTGTTCAATGTGCTGCCAATCTATGCATCGTCCATATTTCTTAATCTAGATGTGAATCAGGATGGAGTTCTCAATCAGGATGAAGTGCTGACGTTGATTCATGATTTTTTCTATATAAATGAGCCCTCTGCTCCGGCCAACTTTATATTTGGTCCCTATTGAATCATCTGAAAAAGCAGGCACGAGTCTACTGAAACAGGTGGCCAGGCATATTATATAGCTGTGTATTTCTTAAACGCTCAGCCTTTGTATGGTTTCTCTAAGCACACCACCTGCTGATTTCAATACTCCACAATCATCGAATGCATCACTACCTCAGCTATCACCCGTCCCTTTAGGGTGGTCAACAGAAGATCGCATCGTGGCCCGTGCCCACTTAGTCGGTGAGCGCCTGATTGTGAAAACATTGGAAACCAAGGATGCGTTGTCTACCAATCCGTTGATTGTTAGGGCTGGGAAGTCCGGCTGTGCCGTACTGCTACGTTACGGTGTGGTTGTCGTATTTAATCTGAATGCTATCGAAGAAGCTGCATATTTAGAGTCGCTCAAGCCGTTAATCAAAGAACCATCGTCGGAAGATGTATTTGAGGATCTGCTGTTAGCATTTCATCCCACAGCGAAAGAACGGTTAGAGCAAGATACATTATGGCTGCGGGACTCTAGTGCAGAGCGTTTGCAAATTGTGGCAGAGGCCCTCGCAAAAAGCGTTGTCCTGGACTACTACGAGCAAAGGGTTTTTGATCTGTTTAATCAAATTAAGCCGTTTACAACAGCGATTCAAAACCCTAAAGAACGGGCACCAAAAGAGAAAGAGTTGCTATGCTACATCGGTGGAACGTTACTAATTCAGCAAAAAATGTTGGGCATTGTAGAGGTGGGTGATAAACCGGATCCGATTTGGGATTTCCCGGATTTAAACCGGCTCTATCTGCGTCTAGAGGACGAATATGAACTGCGGGAGCGACTTTTGATTCTGGAGCAAAAGCTCGCTTTGATTTCCCGTAGTGTAGAAACTGCGTTGAGCATATTGCAGCAGGGCAGCAGTCATCGGGTGGAATGGTACATTGTTATCCTGATTTTGGTGGAGATTCTGCTGTCGGTGTACGAAATTTGGCTGCAATAATCGGAGGTTTCTGATCATTGGAATGATTTAATCTAAACAACGTGGCCTTTGATGTACGTTTTTTAGAGCAGTTTATACTCTGTAAGTTAACCGCTCGTTGAGTGCAATTTTGAGAGTGCACATTATTCCAGCCCATCGCACTACGGAAAATATCAAATGGAACTTGTAGATTCAAGTAATTGCCTGAGTGTTGAAGGACGTACGGCTCTACCCATCACCATGACCTTGCGGCAGACAACTGTGCATTAGAGCTGAAAATTATCTAGATATCTAGACTCCTGTCAGGGGGAACACCATGGACTCTAAACCGTTGCCAGTGATCTTACGAAAGTTTGTCTTTCGAGACGAGCTATCACAAGACCATGAATCCCATGTGGATCAAGATATTGACGCAGGTCAAGATGCTTCCCAGGTCAGGCTTGTGCACATTGGGACCCCTGAACGTAAGCGGGCTTCCATTCCTGGCTATTTTGTGATGAGTAGCGCACCACCAAATATTGAAAATGCCAAAGCCATGCAAGAGTCAGAGATGCAGGCAGCGGCACGGGGTGTGAAGGAAATTGCCCGGCATCTCTACGATATCTGTTCTAAACAGGAGGGACCTGACCCTGAACTCATGATTTCTGTTCACGGATATAACAGTGGTCGCAGCTCTGTTCGAGATTGGTATAAGAATATTTTTCAATATATTAACCGATACGACACAGTGATTCCAGGGCAAGGCAACCAGGTCTTCATCGGCTATCGCTGGCCGTCAGAGAATATTGAGTTTCGGCGTTTAGGGGAAGCTTGCAAAGCGCTGCCTCCTTTACCGCGAGCCTTGATGTTTCTAGGGTTTGGTGGGGCGCTAATTCTGCTAATTGTAGAACTTATGGCCTGGGATAAAACGCTGGCGGGTCTAATAGTAGTACCTCTATTGCTTTTGTTCTTAGGCCTATCCACCATAATTATTACACTGGTTATTTTGCGCATGGTGGTTTATTTTCGCGATCGCTACCGAGCTCACAACTTTGGAGTTCTGGATCTCGTTGAATTGCTGCGCCAAATTGACCGGGAATTAGTGAACTTAAAAGCTGCTGATATCAAGCGACAAAATCCCAACGAGCAATATCCTTGTGACAAAGCAGTCCAATTCTGGAAACAAACCCATCGTAAAATAAAACTCTCGTTTTTAGGACACAGCATGGGTGGTTTTGTGGTTACCAATGTGGTACGGATTTTATCCGATGTGTTTGATACGCGCTCCATTAGTAACAAACCTCCAGCCGATATTGGATCTGTTTTCCGGTTAGAGCGGCTGATTTTAACGTCTCCGGATATTCCGATTTTGACTATTGTGTCGAGCCGAGTAAATTTTCTCTCATCTTCTTTAAGACGATTTTCAGAGTCCTATTTATTCAGTAGTGAAGGCGATTTGGCGTTGCGGATTGCTTCGGCGACAGCTAATTACTTTACGTTTCCTAGTACGACAGAAGCAATGGGTTATCGTTTAGGGAATGTTTCGTTGAAAGCTGATCATAACAACTCTAAGGATTACGGCATTGTTAACTTGTCAGCTTTAGATGAATGTTTTTTCCCAGGTTCGTCTTTAGCGGATTCTATTGCTCGTAATCCTTACAAGATTATGGAGCATTTATTCCTTACCTATAACTGGTGTAAAAAAGATGGCTACAATACGTTAGCTAAAATATCGCAGGATTGTATCAAAGCTAGTCAATCTGAGACGATAAATAATTCTCCATCTCAAACGACTGCTCAAATTACGATTGCTGATTTCTTTACTTACTTTGACTGCACTGATTATAAAGACTTTACCTTCTCAGTAAAAGAAGATGCCACTAGTGAAGAGACAAAGGGGCTTCTGACCCGTGCTAACCGTAGAAAAGCTCTGAATTGGTGGGATTATCTAATGTTGATGGTGGATGGAGTGTTCGGAATACGAGATGTCCATGGAGGCTATTTCCAGGGACAGTTTACCCAATCAATGATCTATCGTATTGCATTCCTAGGCTTTCAAGGATATCTAAAAACATTGGATAACGATCCAAATATGGCCTTTGATCCTCATGTGGCGTTGAGTAAATTGCATTTGCAATGTCGTGCCTTGGGAATTCAGAGTTTTCTCTCTCCTATGCGCTACCGTGTGAATATTCAAGGAGCAAGTATTGCAGACAATAAGCAAGAACTGATCGCAGCCATTGATCAAGAGTCCACTGAAGTCTTGCAGTCGGATAATATGTTGGAATCTCTTCAAAATCAGGGTTTTGAAGTCATCGTGAAATAATTCAATCACTGCTCAGGTGAAGCATACAGGTCTTGTACGGTAAAGTAGTCGTCGAACTTTACAGTCTCGTAGTTTTAGGAGAGACGTTAACAACTATTTTGCAGAACCCATGGTTGATGCTTCCTCATGGGTGATTGCTGACCATTGGTTGGGCAAGGGGGCAAATATTTTTTAGATACGGTGTCTGCAAAAAGGGCTGCTCATATGAGCAGCCCTTTTTGCCGTTCACTTGATTTTTGCTAATTTCTTAGCCACCAACGCGAATCAGTTCTACATCAAAGATGAGTGTGGCATTGGGGGGAATAACACCCCCTGCGCCACGGGCACCGTAACCTAGTTCGGGGGGAATGACTAGCTTACGACGACCGCCCACACGCATAGTAGCAACACCTTCATCCCAACCTTTGATTACCTGGCCAACACCGATGGTAAAGGAGAAAGGACGGTTGCGATCGCGACTACTGTCAAACTTTTCACCGTTTTCTAAAGTACCAGTGTAATGCACTGTCACGGCTTGACCTTGTGTAGGTAGAGCTCCAGTACCGACCTCAAGGTCTTCGTACATTAGGCCGGAGTCCGTAGTTGTCATATTTTCGGCCATATCGGTCGTAGGTTCCTCGGTTGTTTCTTCGGTGGGTGGGTCAGGTTCTGCTTGGGCGACAAGCGTAGACGTGACAGAATCGGTCGTGCCTATGTCTACGGTCAAGTTACCGGCAACAGCTTCACTTCCTCGTAGCTGAGTAGCTAGTGCAACTACACAGCAAATGGTGAAAACCCCCAGGCTAATAAAAACTTCTTTCACAGTTCGTTCTCCCAGTGCGATAGCGCAAGAGCTGATGCATCAGCTCGTAACCTGCATCCAAATTGTACGTTACGATTCCTAAAAATTAGGTAGGACTCATGTCACATTTAGTGCCGGTACAGGTAATAGATTACTAGGCTCTAACGCCATTGTTTATTTTCTAAATCTCTAAGTTGGCGCTCCAGGCGATCTAAGCGGCCCCGCAGTTCATCCATTTCCGTCTGGCGTGGCACACCCAAGTCTTGCATGATATTACGAATCTGACGCTGGAGTTGTTCATCGATAGCGGCCTGGTCGATGTTGAATTGAGACATGAAGTCATCGACGAATCCGCGGGCTTGTTCTGGATTAAGCTTGCCATCTTTGACCCAATCTTCAGTCACCTGCCGTAGCTGTTCAGCAACGAGTGATGTAGTGCCAATGCCCAACATTAGAAGTTGCCGAAATAGATTGGATGAGTCCATAGCTTAACTCTAGGTGATGGATGATGAGACTTATCGAACCGGCAGTCGTAGGAAACTTGTAGGAAACCCCGAAATGTAACCCACACCTTCTACAGTTTTGGATGCGCTGTCGGCTTAGATAAACTTATTCTGGCAAACTATTGACGTATTCGACGGGCGGTTAACCGTATGGTTCAGAGAGTTCTATGGTGTTTAATGGCTGTCTGGACGGTGATTGTCTGGGCCAGTACTCCCGTCCATGCTGAAGCGACCCTTAATCCTCAGCCGTCTATGGTGATTGAATGGCTAAAATTCAGAGTAGAGCCTGCTCAGCGTGGTCGTTATCTAGAAATTGACGAGGAAATTTGGACCACAGCTCTCGAGTCCTATCCCGGTTTTTTAGATAAGACCACTTGGCTAGACCCGAACCACGATGATGAAGTAATTTTTGTCATTGCTTGGGCTACTCGTGAGCAATGGAAATCAATTCCTGAAGAGGAGCTCGAACAAATCAATCAGCGCTTTGATGCGGCCCTGGGCATTGACTATGATCTAATGGAATCTAAAGAATTTATCGTTCCAGGTCCAAAGGCTCCGTAGTTTAGAGCAAACGCATATGCCCAGCTGTCCTCGATGTCATCAGTCCGTATTCATTAATGCAGTCACTTGCTCTAACTGTGGGTTAGAGCTGAAAGCCCATGGACATCCTGGCATTGACCTGCATCGTTCTGAGGGTGGCACTTATCTGTGTGATACCTGTGTGTATCATCAAGATGATAGCTGCACGTTTCCACAGCGGCCTCAAGCCACTACATGCACCCTGTATGTAGACACTGCTCAAAAGCCAGTGCCCGAAGCTTCGAAGATCTATACAATTCCGTGGTGGCGTAAATATTCCGGGTGGCTAATGCTGGCAGCGCTGATTCTAATCAGTGTTGTGTTGGTAGTTATTTAAAAAATTAGAGACGTTCTATGGAGCTTCTCTACAAAATTAAACTTAATTTTAACGGGCCTGACGGGATTCGAACCCGCAACTTCCGCCGTGACAGGGCGGTGCTCTAACCAATTGAACTACAGGCCCTTACGAGCGATCTCTATTTTGCTTAGTTATGGGTACTTTGTCAAACAGTTAGTGCAACTTTTTTAGGCAGTGGGGATTATCCGGCTTCTGCGTTGTCTTTCCAAATAGGGACCCTATAGCTAAATAGGGACCCTACAGAGATTATCCGGCTTCTGCGTTGTCTTTCCAAATAGGGGCTGCAAAGTTAGCGAGCCACTGTTTGACCCAAAATGTGGCCCGGCAGTCGTCTTCGTTATACTTCAAAATATCATTGAGATATTGTTCATTCTGGCTCGATAGCCAATTGTCATACCAGCAGATAGACTGGGCTCCATTTGCACTGCTGTCTCGCCATTCAAAGCCAATCCAGCGGGCAATGTGCTTAAGGGCATAGCTTTCGATCGGTAAGGTGACGGAATCGACGATGCGTTTATGGATATCGACAAATCGGCTAAGCAGTTCATCGATATCGATAATGCTGCCATATCGTTCGGCTAGGCGTCTTACGGTCTGGGCTTCATAGGGACAAAAATGGTAGATCGGCGAGTCTGGATAGTGGGCAATCACATGTTGAAATTGATGCCAGGCACTAGCTTCGCCCTCAGGCTCTCGGGCTACGAGTGGGATAAAGGTTTCGTTATGGGTTTGGGTGTCGACAACCAAAATCCCGTGGAGATAAACCAGGTCTTTGTCGGGGGCGGCTTCAATGTCGAAATATAGTTCGATGGGGGCACTGGGCAATTCCTGGGGAGACAGAGTGAAGTTATTGTTGGCGTCGGTACGTGCGATCGCAGCTCCCGAAAGTTTTGCCTGGGCCTGATGCACTAGTTTTTCTGCCACTTTCAACTCAAAACCTGAGGCCTGAGCCAACGTGGCGGGCTGGTTTCGTGCCAGGGTTTCAACCGTTGTGAGTCCAAGCTTTTCTAAATGGCGATAGCGGTTGAGGGTGACCCCAGGCAGGAGAGACAAATGATTTTGTTGCTGGGCGACTTCATAACAATGATTGAGCCACACGCACATGTCACATCGACTCCGGCTGATAAAAACATCCGGTGTCTCCCCTGATGTCAATACAGTTTCACAGGTGTCTAGAAGCTCCAGAAGCGTTGGCCATTGTTTCTCAAGATCGATAACGTAATGACGTTCTTTAAGGCGTAGATGGGCCTCTGCTGGAACGACTCCTTGCCAGGCTGCCAATACATAGGCATGGAAGGCGGCTGTCAGCTGATATTCTTGCTTAGGCTTTTTACCTAACTTGATGTCTAAGGGAACGTAGTACCAATTGCCCAGCCATGAAACACCTGGTTGTTTAATCCAAAGATCTGGCTGGCTAACATAGCCAATGGAGCCATCTGCATTGATGGCGGCTACAGTTCCTCGAAAAATATGTTCCACCCCTTGCTGCATTAGGGTAAATGTTTCCTGGGCTGTAGCAGCAACATTACCTGCATGGCGAGGGGGGCGATTAACGGGGTGAAAGTCTGCTAAGACAGTTTGTCGATGGACGGCACTATCGCTTTTCAGCTTGACTAGATAATCGCTGGGCTCTGATTGTAGGTCTGCATCGCCATAGGCATCCAAATATGCCCGCCGTTGACAGCGCAGAAAGGTAAAAAGTGTACTGTCCTGAATAATTTGATCTGGTCTCGTTTGCTCAAGTGACCAGGAGGATGCAGTTGATGTCCACTGAAGAGTAGATGCTGGTGTAGCGGAACCAGCATCCTGACTTGGCGGCATAGGTAACCTAGCAACCAAAATCCTCCCAAGCCTGTCGGCAAGACGCAACCAAAAGTATTGAAATCATCAAAGCAATAGAGCGTACTCTTTGGCAGAGGCAGAGCGTTTGCGACTAATGTAACGCAGCATTTGCTTATTGTAGTAACACGCTGGAGCGGAAATCGCAATAATGGTACGGGGAAAGAATTTTGTAGGCAGTGACGAGTTCTTAGTTATAAATTTTGAGTTTTGAATTCCGTGCTCGATATTGGCACCGGCATGAACTCAAAACTAAGAACTCCAAAGTGTAATTAGACTCCAACTTTTGGGTGTGCAGACGTTGCATGTAATGGCACTCCAGCAGTACTGTTGGCTTACGCTGAAAATAATCCTGTGCTAATGCGCTTTAATCCCCGTGTCACCACATCGGAATAGCGTAGTTTCCCTAGGAAGACATCGCCCATGATCTGCGTGCCTTTGGGTTGTTTGACGCCAACGCGATAGCCAACGTTAGGTGCCAAATAAAATGCCTTAGCCAGACGAGCGGCCCAACGCATTTCATTGCCCCATTCATCAATCATGGTTTGGGTATAGTTAGCCAGAGCCTGTTCGTTGCCGCTGAGGGCGCTGTGAACTGCTTCAGAGGCCTTGAGGCCACTAAAGATAGAGGGCCGAATACCCTCGGCAGTAAATGGATCTACCACGCAAGCGGCTTCCCCAGCTAATACAGCTTGGGTGGTATGCAGTGTCTGATCACCATCCCAAAGAAAAATAGGATGTCCATGTTTGGTTTCCTCATCGATCTCCACTCCAAATTGTTTGGAGTAGTCGGCGAGAGGCTGCACTAGATCACGAGATTTGCGTTTAGCTGAGACAAATGCTCCACTACCTAAGGAATAGCCATCTGCCTTCGGAAAATTCCAGACATAGCCATTTTTAAGTAGGCCAAATTCAAAATGGACGATGTGGCCATCGTGAACTGGCAGTCGAGGCTCCGTTTCAATCGCCCCGGCCATAACCGTTTTGCGTTGCTTAAAGCCCAGCCATTTTGCCATTGGACCTTTAGCACCGTCTGCGGCGATGAGATATCGCCCTACCACTGGCTCAGCAGATGTACTGATATGCCAGCAACCATCCTTAAACTCGATGCCTGTGGCTTTGGTGGCTTCCTGTAGAACAGCTCCCTGCTTTTGGGCCTGCTGCACCATGTAATGGTCAAACTCGTCGCGGCGCACCATCCAAATGGGTTCCGATAGTTCAGAAATGACTTCATCTTCCATGTTGTAGGTGTAGCGAACCTGGGTGACTTTTTGCGAAATCACTGGTTCAAAGTCATAATCAAACCATTCAGCTACCTTGGGGCAAACGCCACCGCCGCAGGGTTTGTAACGAGGCAGTTTGCTTTTTTCTAATATCAGTACAGAATGGCCATTTTTTGCTAGATGGTAGGCTGCTGTGGCACCAGCTGGGCCACCGCCTACAACGACGCAATCGTAGAAAGATGCCATAAATTCAATTAAATTTGATGGGTTAGTATGTGGTGTAGTTTACCCAGACTAGAGCGTTGCGCAATGGTTGATTACGATGGCGGTGCTTTTCGATCGAGTTGGGCGGCGGCAGCGATCGCACCCTTTTCCTTAGCCCGCTGAGCATAGGGTTGTAGTGTAGCGGCCTCACATCCCGTCAAAATGCTGAGATTTTCAAGGCTAATACCCCGCATAAGCATTTCCACACACCAAGTTTGTCGCGCTTGAATCAGTTTAGGCATTTCCACAACCATATTCAGGCCTTGCCACCAAAATTCCCAGCGTTCTTGCAGCTCTGTCACGGTCATAGGGTTGCCCGCTTCATCAATAAACATGGCGCTGGCATCGTCTTTGCGGTTTTTGAGCCATTTGGTCAGGGGATTGCTGGTGTAAGAACCGTAGCGTTTACCTAAAATCCATTGGTTAACCGTGACCTGGCGAGGGCCGTTGGTCCCCGTCACCTGCAAAATGTGTTGGGATTTATCGCAAATTTGGTGCGAGCGCTGCAATCGAGTAATTTCTATCGGTAGGAGCCCGGCACCGAAGAGAAGAAGTGCGATCGCATGATCCTGGAACCCAATACTTCGAGTCTGCTTCATCAACTGATGTACCCAGCTGGTGGGCAAATCAACCACTAGGGCTGGTGCTGACTCAGAGACAGTTGCCATTGACTCGTTGTTTGGAGTGCTAATTAATTTAGTCAAACACTCCAAAAAATGACTTCGATCCTCCCAGAGAGAATCTCCGCTAGTGGTTTCAATCACCGTGTAGCCCACTAAAGCAGCACCGATCAACCGCGTGAGTTCTGCTGCTGGGAGAGATGATGTATCCAACATTTGCCCTAGATGGTTAGCAATGGCTTGTTGAATTTCCCCCAGCCGTAGCTGTAAAGCGGCGCGATGTTCAGGTGGATACTGGTCAGACTCACCAATGAGAGAGCGTACAAAGTTGGGATATCGCTCCAGTAGCTGTAGGTGTTCATCCAAATAAAGCTGCAGGACATCCGGTGAATATTCGCCGTGGAGCGGGGGCTGGGCATTTAATGCAGGTGACTCTTGCAAGATGGCCAGGAGCAGACCGTACTTATTGCCAAAATTGCGAAATAAGGTAGCCTCATTCACCTCAGCCATATTGGCTATCTGTCGAGTTGTCGTGTGGCTAATGCCTTGAGACAAGAAAAGTTCAAACGCTGCCTGAGTGAGTCGATGGCGAGTTGAAGTCGGAGACATGGACGACTTGCAAGTGCTACTTGCAACTTAAAGGAATCATTGCTACTCTAAGTTTAATGCAAGCGATACTTGCAAAGTGTTCAGAGAGTAGCGGCTGTCAGCTGAAACCCTCTAAGAATTTGCCAATATCAACGACAGTGAGGACTGTATGACTGCACAATTAACCCAACCGCGGCTGGATCCTCAACCTGAGGTTAAACGCCCACCTATGGATTGGGTCACGTTTGGTTTCTTTGCCGTATTTCACGGTGTTGCCCTGCTGGCACCCTGGTTTTTCTCCTGGTCTGCACTGGGTGTCGCCATTTTATTGCACTGGTTATGTGGCGGTGTAGGCATTTGCCTGGGTTTCCATCGATTGCTGAGCCATCGTAGCTTTCAGGTGCCTCGCTGGTTGGAATACCCCATCGCTGTGCTAGGAACACTGGCAATGGAAGGGGGCCCTATCTTTTGGGTCAGCGGTCACCGTAAACACCATGCGTTTACAGAAGATGTGCATAAAGACCCTTATTCAGCCAAGCGCGGCTTTTGGTGGAGTCATATGCTTTGGATTCTGTATCCCCACCGTGAAAACTTTGATAAAAATTACTACGGTAAGTATGCGCCTGACCTCATGCGTCAGCCATTCTACCGCTTTTTGAATAACTATTTTCTATTATTTCAAGTGCTGCTTGCACTATTGCTCTACGCTATTGGCGGCTGGTCCTTTGTTATCTACGGTGTTTTTGTCCGAGCAGTCTGTTTGTGGCATGCAACTTGGCTAGTTAATTCTGCTACCCATACTTGGGGCTATCGTACATTTCATACAGATGATAATGCTCGTAATCTATGGTGGGTGTCTCTAGTCACCTACGGTGAAGGCTGGCACAATAATCACCACACCTATCCTCGTGCTGCTCAGACCGGCTGGAAATGGTGGGAGATCGATGTTACCTGGTACACCATTCTGCTGTTTGAGCGTCTGGGCTGGGCTAAGAAAGTGAAGCGTATTCCAGCGACACATCGTTAGGTAAGTTCAAAACTAGAGCATCAAATAGCAAAGAGGTATAGCTCCAGAGAAAACGAAGGGCTATACCTCTTTTAGCGTCTATCGTTTTAATGCCTTGATCCCTATACATGAATCCCCTACAGGCGAGATACTGGATTAGTTCTAAGTTTTGCGTGAGAGAGGCCTCGATTAAGTGCCAGGATTCAGAGCTGATTGTCAAGACCTCCAACCCACTCAAAACCTAGAACCAAGAACTAAGAACTCTCTATCCCCGTGGCTTACTACATCTCACCCCGTTTTCTTAACGCTTTGGCAGTTCACATTACTAAGAACTTTTTGGAGTTACCCCAGGTGAAGCTGCCGCTGATTTTCGGTATCCATGGCCGCAAAGGGGAGGGTAAAACCTTTCAGTGTGAGCTGGTGTACAAGCGTATGGGAGTGAATGTAGTTCATGTTTCTGGTGGCGAACTAGAGAGCCCAGATGCGGGAGACCCAGCTCGTTTAATTCGTTTGCGCTACCGCGAAGCCGCTGAGCTGGTCAAAATTCGCGGCGAAATGGCCGTGCTGATGATCAATGACCTGGATGCTGGAGCTGGTCGCTTTGATGGCATGACTCAGTACACCGTGAATACGCAACTGGTGAATAACACCCTGATGAATATTGCGGATAATCCGACCAATGTGCAGCTGCCGGGTAGCTATGACGAAACGCCGCTACCGCGTATTCCGATTGTGGTGACGGGTAATGACTTTGCCACGCTCTATGCTCCCTTAGTTCGCGATGGGCGCATGCAGAAATTTTACTGGGAGCCGAACCGAGACGATCGTTTGGGAATTGTGGGAGGAATCTTTGCACCCGATGGTCTAAGTCGTAATGATATTGAGACCCTGGTGGATACGTTTCCGAACCAGGCAATTGATTTCTATGGGGCACTGCGATCGCAAATCTACGATGAGCAAATCATTGATTTTATTCATCGTGTAGGGGTGGAAAATGTTTCTCGTAATGTGGTGAATACGAAAACTCCCCCCAGCTTCAAAAAGCCTGATTTCCGTATTGGCCATCTGATTGAAGTGGGTCAGCGTTTGGTCCGCGAACAGCGTCGCCTTCAGGAAATGAGATTAGTGCAGGAATATAACCAGGCTCTGAACAAGGTCGGGGAGAATCGCAGCAACGGCAACGGTAACTACTATCGTGCTTATCAGCCTGCGCCCTCGGTGCCGTTACAGCCGGTAGAAGAACCTAACGGTGCTTCACACAACACTCCTGCTACACCCCAGTCGCAGTCAGTGGTTGCTGCTAGTTCTCTGCCTGATGAGGTGCAGCAGAATGTGCGTAATCTAATGACTCAGGGCTATCAGGTCGGCATGGAATATGTGGATAAGCGTCGCTTTCGGACCAATGCTTGGCAGAGTTGCCCGGTGATTAATGGTGGTAGTGAAGGACAGGCACTTCAGGCAATTGCACAGTGCTTAGTTGATCATGGCCAGGATTATGTGCGTTTGATTGGTATTGATCCCAACAGTAAGCGACGAGTGTTAGAGCGAATTATTCATCGACCCTAAAGGGACTTAGGAGGGAATGCCAGCGCTAAGGGATATACATGAACATCAATACCCACTCGGACTTGGTATCACTAACAATAATCTCTGTTTTGTTTTCTGTTGTTGTTACATTTACTCAAGAGATTGTTGTATTTTAGATAAAGCTCCTAGCCTCAACAAGTGCAGCAGCCGTTGCATTGCTTCAAACCACTGGTGTAGGCCGTAAAGGAAAGATATTTTAAAAAATCTCATTGCTCGCTAAAGACGGCATCTGTGAGATTTAGAGAGAGAAACACTATTTATGGATAAACTAAAGCTTACTACCTTGACTAAGATGTCTAACTGGTAAGAACTTCTGTTCCTGTAAGCTCTTCACTATCAAGATTATAATGATTGTCCTCAACCCAACGGAGAACGTTTTTGGCAAGTCGGCTTTTGCTTTTAATTGCTCTGATAGCACCAGTCAGGTCCAGTTGTTGCGCAGTTTCCGGATGCTCTAAATCAAATAAACCAGTATTGACCAGATCTATCCGATTAAATTCGTCTTCTAGATTTGTAAAAATTTCTAAGAAGTGTAGGGCAGTCTCTAACTCGGGTGGATCGAGAATTGGGCAATCTGGGCCAGCTAAAAAAGTATTCACAAGGTACCTGAAAACTGCATAGACGATTTGGGCCTTTCTGCTAAGGGGCTACGCAGATTGTTTTTAAAACAAGATACCCAGGATGAGGGAGAAGCTTTACCCTCATTTAAAGCCTAGCACCTATTGTATTACTTGGCTTCCGGGTAGGTCGTTATATCAAGTACCCGTGTTTGATCGGTTAATACTCAACAATTACAGGGGCATGATCGCTAGGTTTTTCCAGCTTGCGTGGTTCGACATCAATCCAGCAGCGTTTGGCTTGCTTATACAGTTCAGGCGATAAGTAATGGTGGTCAATGCGCCATCCCAGATTGCGCCTGAACGAAGCAGCTCGATAATCCCACCAGCTGAAGTGACCACCTTCATCGGTAAATTTACGAAAAGCGTCCGCTAATCCTACGGTGAGCAGGTCTTGTAGAGTTTTACGCTCTAATGGAGAAGACATGATGTGCTTATCCCGCTTCTCATCGGTATAAATATCCTTGTTTTCTAGGGCGATATTGAAGTCACCACAGACATTGAGCTTGGCAGTTTCCTCAAGAGTTTTGGTCAGATACAGTTTGAGTAAAGCGAGCCAACGCATCTTATAGTCATACTTTTCACTACCGATGGAAGATCCATTGGGCACATATAAGTTAAGAATGCGCACGCCATCTAACACAGCACTAATAACTCGTTTTTGATCGTCCAGATGGCCAACGGTATCCTCATCAAGGATTGCTCCAAATCCCATGCGCACATCGTCTAAGGGCGTTTTACTGATGAGGGCTACACCGTTATAGGCTTTTTGTCCGTATATGTAAGTGTGATAGTTAAGTTCCTCAAAGGGGGTTTTGGGAAAGTCAGCATCAACGACTTTTGTCTCTTGGAGACACAGCACATCTACGTCTGAATTTGCCTTGAGCCAATCAGTGACATGGCCAAGACGAGTGCGAACAGAGTTAACGTTCCAAGAAGCGACTTGCATTCGATTCGGTTTCAGCAGAGACAACGCTATCCAGCTCCGTCATTGGGTAGGGGCTCCCCTTGGGGGTGGCCGATACATCAGATGTCGTCTGAATTAGCTCTCGTATTTTAGTATTGGGCAGCGTTGATAGAGCAACCGATGCTGTAGACGTCATTTGTAGCGTTGCTTCAGTAATCTCAAAGTCCTTGAACAGTGAAGTTTGGAGGCGATTCAACAAGACATCGCGTCGACCAGCACTAGCCGTATTTACAGTGAGGTTTGCCGTCAAATGAATTTGACCCGGTGCGATGGTCCAAACCTTAAGCTGCTCTACTTTGGTGATGTCTTTAAAGATAAGCAAATTTTGCTCAATCTCTTGCAGACTAATGTTGTTGGGTGTTTGCTCTAGCAAAATGCTGAGGCTCTGGCGGATCAGTGGGATCGCTCCGGCAAAGATGAGCAGCGCGATCGCAATGCTTACCAACCCATCTGTCCATTGCCACCCAAACCACTGCACAACTGCCGCTACACATAAAACCCCCAAACAGCTGAGTGCATCGGCCAGGGTATGTAGAAATGCCCCCCGCAAATTCAAATCATCATCAGTGTGGTGATGGAGTAAAACGGCGTTGATGCCATGAACACCTAAACCTCCTAACGCCGTCAGCGCCATGGGTTTTGTTAAAATCTCACTGGGCGGTGTCTGTAGTTGCGCAATGGATTCTTGGCCAATCCAACCTGCAATTAATAAAAGACCAATGCCATTCACCAGGGCGGCTAAGATTTCCACGCGACGGTAACCAAAAGGCGCATGGGATGACGTGGGCCAGCGGGCGATCCAGGCAGCGAGTAGGGTCATTGCGATCGCAAACACGTCAGCAATCATATGGCCTGCATCTGCCACCAGCGATAAACTGTGGCTGTGGTGACTCACCCGCAGTTCCACCGCTGAAAAAATTGCCACCATCACGAGGGCAATGGCCAATACTCTAAGTTTCTCTGGCGACGTCTCTGCGGGGCAGTCGCAAGCCCCAAAACCATGATTATGCATACTTGATATTGGTCACATTGCTTATGCCAAAGCGTGTCTGATGAAAGCGTTTTGTTGTCCCGCCAATGTGACACGCAAACATCCTGATGCATCAGGGTGTTTACTATATGAGGGTGCCACACCTAACCAAAACCAACAATTAACCTTGTGACAATATGCCCGACCAACCCCTCCAAGGCGATGCTCTGATCAAGGAAACTAATCGCCGCATTCGTCTTGCTAAAAAACTTTGGGATGCTCACAATAATGCCGCCTGTCGTCGGGAGCGGGAGCGCGCCTTAAAGTTGTATAGCCAACTTACTAAGGTGCAGAAGGAAAAAGTGCCACAGCAACTACGAGTCTGGTTGCGATATCGCAGCGAAAAATATTTTGGTGCTCATCGGACGCCGCCGGGGAGTAAGCATCGGTCATCAAGGCGGCGAAAATAGTGGATGGGAGAGTTAAGCGTTGCGTTTTGCTTTCTCGGTCGGATCTGTCCAATGCTCTAACCATGTAAATCCTTGGGAGAACATCAGGTTTAATGCCAAATAGGTCAGACCAACAGCTGTATAAATTTCAAATGCGCGAAAGTTGGTGGCTACAGTCAGCTGACCGCGACGAAAGAGTTCTTCCAAGCCAATAACAGCGACCAAGCTCGTGTCCTTGAGTAATGTGGTGAACTCATTCCCTAAAGGTGGGATCATGCGTCGCAGGGCTTGGGGTAAAACAATGTAGCGTAGGGTTTGAATCGCATCTAGACCCATGGATGAAGCTGCTTCCCACTGCCCGCGATCAATTGATTGAATGCCACCTCGGACAATTTCAGCTACATAGGCCGCTGAATTCAGGCTCAGGGCAAGAACGCCAGCGGACCACCGGTCAAAGGTAAAGCTTAATCCCAGGCTTTTGAAGAGTGCTGGAAAGCCAAAGTAAATCCAGAAGATTTGGACCAGCAGCGGCGTGCCTCGAAAAAATTCAATGTAAGCACGGGTGGCCAAACGTATGGGCCAGAACTTGGAGAGTCTGGCGGTGCCGAGCAATGTGCCACCAATAAAGCCAAAGAAGATGGCTAGGGCTGTCAACTGTATGGTCGTTAAGGCACCCCGCAGTAGGGCGGGCAGAGCATTAATAATATATTCCACGTCGATAGGTTCCCTTGTGAGGACCTGTTAAGGAGTAGTGCTAGGACCTGAATATTGGGGTGAGGCTAAGATTCTTGCTCAAATTCCATGGAAGATCCGTGTCTTCCATGGAATTTTAAGGTTCAAGCTCTCCTCTAAAAGCCAGCTTCCGGTAAGGTGCCGACAGGAGTGGTGCCAAACCACTTTTCATAGAGGGCATCATAGGTGCCGTTTTCAATCAGTTCGGCTAAGGCTGTATTTAAAGCCTCAAGGTTTGGCGAATCTTTGGGCATCGCGATGCCATAGAATTCTTCGGTTATCAATTCACCTACAACCTTGACGCCGCCAATATTGCCAGTCGCGATCGCATCCAACGTTACCGGCGCATCGTTAATCACAGCATCAGCATTGCCATTAGAGAGTTCTTGTAGTGCTAATGGCGCTGAATCAAAGGTGCTGATTTTAGCATCCTTAATCGTACCGGCCATCTCTGCACCTGTAGTACCCAGCTGTACAGCGATGGTTTTTCCTTCTAGACTCTCGAATGATGTGGTTTCAGTATCATCTTCAGCTACTGCGATCGCTAGACCAGCTCGGAAGTAGGGGCGAGAGAAGTCCACTGTCTGAGCCCGTTCTTCAGTAATGGTCATGCCGCTAATGGCTGCTTCGATGGTGCCAGCCTGTAGAGCGGGAATTAGACCATCAAAGGGTAAGCTTTCAAACTGAACTTCGACACCAGCCTGCTCACCAATGGCCTTCATCAAGTCAATATCAAACCCTACAAGTTCACCGCTGTCATCCTGAGACTCAAAGGGAGGGAAGGCGGGCTCAGTACCCACTAGCCATAGACCAGCAGCATCGCCACCATCAGCGCTGGGGGTTGTGGAGACATCACCACCACTACCGCAGGCCGCCAGTACGACAGCTGCTCCCAGACTTAAACACGCGTTTCTTATGAATTGAGACCGTTTCATAATGCTTAATCGGCTCCTTATTGTTATGACGTCACTGATCTACCGCAGAAGATAAGACGCTAGGGCTGAATCACCCTGATATCTGACTCAAACGTGTAGTTTAAACTACCAGGAATTAAAAAACGGTGTTGTTTGTAGCGTCATGGTTGCTTACGTTTCTTTACCTTCTTCGGTTTTTTGCTGCGCCGAGCTGCTGCCTGAGCTTTCTCTATCCAGTTCAAAAGTTCTACTGGTTCTTCTAGGACTGTTTTGGGTAGTTGATAGTAAGACATTTGAATGGTTTTACCGTGGCGTTCATAGTGAAACGGCCCCATGTCGGCTTCTAGATAGTCGACTAAATTGTCATCATCAACTTTGAAATAGAGCGTTTCATAAGCAATCAGAGCAAACATGATCCCGTCTGCGTAGAGACCATAGCCACCAAACATAGAGCGGGCAGTAACAGGTGCCACCTGATTCAATTGGTGAACGATTCTATCTTTGAAAGCCATGGTTTCTGGAGATGGCATGGAGTATTCCCGAGCAATAAAACCTCTTACCTGTCCGACGATGATACGTAATTTCTGCGGGTAAGTGATTACTGTTAAACATTCATGACTTAAAAAACATTGTGATTCGTAGCGTCAGCACAATGTCAGCGGTATGATGCCTTTCAAGATGTTACTGATAGGTGTGTTGTGACAGAAGCCGCAATTTATTTTGCAAACCTGCAGAAGAGCTATGGCGACCTATCGGTGCTGCGAGGCATTAATGGCCAAATTGAACGTGGTGAAGTTGTTGCCATCATTGGTTCTTCGGGATGTGGTAAAAGCACGCTACTACGCTGTTTTAATCGCTTAGAAACCATCAGTGGTGGTCAGTTGGTTGTAGATAATATTAATTTATCAGCCCCTAATCTGAGTGCTAAGGCGTTACAGCAGTTGCGAGCAAAAGTAGGGATGGTTTTTCAGCAGTTCAACCTTTATCCTCACATGAGTGTTTTGGACAATCTGACGCTGTCCCCCCGTAAGGTGCTTCGGCTTTCTACTAAGGAAGCGGAAGAGCGAGCACACGTCTATTTAAATAAAGTTGGTTTAGCTGAAAAGGCCTCAGCTTATCCTGATCAGCTTTCAGGTGGACAAAAACAACGCGTTGCGATCGCGCGTTCCCTCTGTATGCAACCTGACATTTTGCTATTTGATGAACCCACAAGCGCTCTAGATCCTGAACTGGTGGGCGAAGTGCTTCAGGTGATGCGCACCCTGGCTGAAGATGGTATGACCATGGCCGTAGTGACCCATGAAATGCAGTTCGCTCGGGAAGTCGCGAGTCGTGTCCTATTTCTCAATCAAGGTGTAGTCGAAGAAACTGGTGCTCCTCGAGACGTGTTGCAGAACCCTCAGAGTGAGCGTTTACAGACATTTCTCAGTCGTATGAATGGGATAACAGTTTAGGTCAAAACTAGGTCAAAGCCTTTTAGACAAAACCTCGATCAACAAATTCACAGCCCCGCTGATAAATTGTCTGGGCATAATCTGTCCACTGCCCTTGACCCCAGTACCGGAAGCAGCTGGTTTGTAGAATTAGGTTGTGCAGGAGTGCCTGGCGATAGTTGGCATTTAATGCTAAGTAGGCTTGCTTGCTTGCTGGCACTGCATTAATGGCCTGGTGAAAGCTAGCACTTAGGCGTTCTATGGGGTCAATGACATTGGCATATCCATCGACCCAACTGCGATCGTTAGTCCATGAGCCTCCTGTAAATCTAGTGTTTTGCTCCGCTAGATTTGAGATCGCATCACCCACCTGTTCTGGTGTAATGTTGCCATCCAGAGCCTGCCACAGTTTATGTTGATCTTTCGCCTGACAGTTAGGAAAATCACTTTCTGTGATTCCGGCTGCCGCTAACAGTTCCAGATACTCGGTACCGTTAATTCCGGTAACTGTATGCTCATGGCGAGATTCATGCCAGGCTCGTTTAAAGGCTCCTGGAAATTCATTCATCATGACGCCACCATTTTCACCGTCAGAGATTTGGCTCACTAGAGGCGGGATTGACTTATTTCCAAGGGGCATCTTACCTAAAGTCTTGGCTTCGTAGTACGGCTGCATTTGACCAATCAACTTAGTATCAGAACCTTGGGTTTTGATTAAGGCTGTGATCGACACTGTGTCGCCATGACTATTGCGAGCCACCAAACGATGAGGCAGATGTGGTTGCTGAATTCCCTCACCTGTCAGTATTTCCACGGTATGCTCTTGGACCATGACCCAGCGATAACCTGTCTCTTTGAGAGTTTTAACCAACGTGTACAGAGCATCGGGATGATTCGGCAGTTGCATTTCAGGTAATGAGAATCCTCGAACTCGCTTGAGTGCTTCTAATCCAAAAATGCTGGCAAACTGGTGCTGCCAAGCTCGAATATGTAACTTGATATCGGGTAGTGGCGTGGCAGCGGCAACGGCATGTCCCCAAAATGTACCTAACCATTCCACATGGGTTTGGTACCGAGGATCGCAGGTGATCCCTCTGAGCTTATCGAGAATGTCGTCACGCCCCATTTCCTGGAGGCCCCACAGCAAATTCCCTGAATAGTCCAGCATGACCCGTGGGTTGCAACCCTGACTCACAAGCTCAGGGATAAAATCACCCATGCGGGCATAGCAATAGGCAAATGGTCCAGCATTATGATTGTCACCTTCATAGTGGTGTTCAAACATATATTGCAAATGGCCGATAAGCTTGCCCTCTGGCCCCGCTGGGATCGTCGGCTGGTGCATGTGAAGTGCGATCGCAAACCCTGCCGACAGGCTGTTGAGATCGAGATTACTGCGTTCCAGAAAAACTGGCTCGTCGAAACTACTCAACTCCTCAATAGATGACTCCCAGCCACAAAGCATAGGGAGTGTTTGATCATAGGTAGCTGGGGGAGATACAGCAGCAGACATATACTTGGAGAGTATTAAAAGGTGGATTATTTTCTATCCCTAGTGTCCCAGGTACGGGCTTTAAAATAAACCACCCTTATAGAAAAGATAACCCTAGATTAACTCTCCCACTAAACTCTTTGGTTACCTATTCATGAACTCCACGTTCGAATGAAACCGCCAACTCATCTTCTAACCAATTTAGGATTTGCAATCGTTCTCCCTGAGTGAGATACAGATGGCCCGTATGACGTAGGCGATCGTTGACGTCTTCTATATCTGAAGGTGTCATCAACCCAACTATGGCTCCTATATTATAAAGAGCATCATCTCGTTCCTCTTGAGTGTGACAACCGTAGCGATATCTTGAGATTTGCCGACTAATATATTTGAATGCCTGGGGGTCGGTAGATTCTAACCGCTGCTTGCGTTCATCAGCAATTGGTTCACCAGCAACCATGGCAGCATAGTCGGTGTCTAATATATCCAACTTGACGATTTTGACTTCTTGGCTGGATCTATGGCTCACGGTGGTCAACACCCCACATACTCTTTGAGTCTTTTCAATTGTGCCTTCCTCAAATAGAAAATGCTTGAAGCTTTGTTATTTTGCAATTGTCCGTTTGCAAACGTTTGCAAACGGACAATTCGCTAAATTTCACTCGCATTTTAAGCGCATGCTCAAATCCAGCCAGGATGAGCGAGTTATTGGCGCGCTACTTGATATATAGTCAACACCCGTTAATGCAATCTCACGAATGGTTTCGAGAGTAACGTTGCCGGATCCCTCAATCTTGATCCGAGAACTATGCTGTCGAATTAAGTAGACTGCTTGCTCCATCACACTTGGAGTCATGTTGTCCAACATAATAATGTCGGCACCATGGTTCAATGCCTCCTCAACCTGTTCTAAATTCTCTGTCTCTACCTCTATATTGAGCGGATAAGGCATAGCTAACCTTACAGCTTTAATTGCCTGCGCAATTCCACCCGCAGCAGCAATATGGTTGTCTTTAACCATCAAGGCGTCATCAAGGCCCATACGGTGGTTTTTCGCACCGCCCATGCGAGTTGCATACTTTTCTAAGGCTCGAAGCCCTGGGGTCGTTTTGCGAGTATCCACGAGCTGAGCTGGCAGATCTGCAATTGCATCGACATATTGCCGGGTAGCAGTCGCAATACCACTAAGATGCATTGCTAAATTCAGGGCGACTCGTTCACCCGTGAGCAAATGAGCGAAGGAACCGCTCATTTGAGCAATGGTCGTGCCTGCTTCTACCCATGTGCCCTCAACAACACAGGGCTCAAACTCTATTTGATTAACCGATGTGCCGTCTAAATCAGACAGGATTGCAAACACTCTACGAGCGATCAGAAGTCCACAGATGACGCCCGATGCTTTTGCTATCCAATACCCACTTCCCTGTCTTACACCTGTGGTGTCTAAACCTAAAGTGGTCTGATCTCCACGACCAATATCTTCTTGCAGCCATTGCTTTAGCTGATCATCTAAGCCGATCCAGTTGATATTCACAGTATTTTTTCTGCTCAAGCTCACCCTATTTAAATAGAGATAGAGACAAACGATTGCACTGTCTACTAGCTAGCTTCAAGTCAACAACACAACTCACGCTAGTAATAGTTGCCATCGATTGGTAAGTAAGCCAGCTTCAGCAATAAAGCTGTGACCAAAACACCTAAAAGCTTCATCTAAATTCTAAAGAAAGTTGTGTCATAGTCACGATGGGCATGGCCAAAACTCGCTTCGACGCCTTGTTCTAAGGCGTTTTGCGGCTTTCCGAAAAAACTTCAAGAAAGGAGTTGACCAGTGACGAATAGCTCGCTATATTAGTAAAGCGCTTGAGACGGGAGCGGCGAACACCGTAACCGAATCGAGTCAGAACCTAGACAAATCAATAGTTTGAGATTCTAACAAAATCCTGTTTAATTTCTTTAGTTTGAAATTGGTTAGACCTTATCACGAGGTTGAGGCCGATGTCAAACGACCGGATACTTAGATAACACT
>NZ_JASATU010000021.1:0-133382 GCF_032906605.1 Leptothoe sp. LEGE 181152 | reverse complement strand
CTCCAGTGTTAATGATGGAGAGATCATGGTCAGCATTGCCAATGTAAAGACCATTGCGAGGACCGGAAATTAGACCACTGTTCACAATGCGACCATCAAAGGCCACACCATCTTCAACCACCAGACCGCCTAAAAAGCCCACATTCACTTCAGACGTAATGGTGCCACGGTTAATCACCGAGCCAGTAACCGTGGATTCAGCTTCACCTGAGCCATTGAAGAACCGCAGGCCGCTGGAGCCATTAGAGGCCACCCGACCACCATTGGCAAAGACATCAGGGCCATCACCACGACCTTGTAGGAGACCACTATTCACAATGTTGATATCTTCACTCACCACATCTCCAGTGGCTCCCACTTGCACAGAGATGGCATCACCCAAGTTGCCTTCACCAGCATCCACCGAGCCCTGGTTATTAACGGTGATATCATCAGCGGTGCCATCAAGGTAGATCGTGCCGTTGCGCTGGTTGCCTGTACCGAGGATGCTTCCCTGGTTGGAGAGAGTCACGTTATCACCATCGAGGTTGACAGCTCTACTGCCTGACTCAATGGCTCCAGTGTTAATGATGGAGAGATCATGGTCAGCATTGCCAATGTAAAGACCATTGCGAGGACCGGAAATTAGACCACTGTTCACAATGCGACCATCAAAGGCCACACCATCTTCAACCACCAGACCACCCAAAAAGCCCACATTCACTTCAGACGTAATGGTGCCACGGTTAACCACAGAGCCAGTGACTGTCGCTTCAGCTTCACCTGAGCCATTGAAGAAGCGTAAACCACTGGAGCCATTGGCAGCTACCCGCCCCCCGTTGGCAAACACATCGGGACCATCGCCACGACCCTGTAATAACCCATTGTTTGTAATGTTAATGTTCTCATTGCTAGGGTCATCAGCTGCACCCACTTGAACAGAAACAGCATCGCCCAGATTACCTTCACCAGCATCAATGCGTCCACTGTTGACTAAGCCCAGGTCATCAACGGTGCCATCAACATAGAGTGTGCCGTTGCGTTGATTCCCTGTTCCTAAAATGTCGCCTGTATTCAGCACAAAACTTCCATCACCATCACTTATATCGACGGCACGACTGTTGGACTGAATTGTGCCAATATTGAGAAGTCTTAGGTTGTCGCCTGTGGAACTAATGCCATTTAGATCTCCCGAAATCTCTCCTAGGTTCAGGATGGTAGCATTGTCACCGCTGGCCTGAACTGCTGTATTCCCTGAGTCAGGCGCTGCTATTGAGCCACCAGGGATAATGGCTAATAATGCTTGATCACCTGAGATGTCAATGGCAGGTTCTCCAGCTGGTGCTTGAATATCATCAACAATAACTTCAACTTCACCATCAGAAAGAACAATGGGGTTAGTGAGTTCTTCTAGCATGATTGGGTGCCTCTAAGTGTTTCTTTTGTTTAATCTGTTGCGAATAAGATGAACAGATTTTGTTCATGTCTGCATCGTAGGAAGCTACGAGAGATAACGCTTGAGGCATAGGGCCTAAATCAGGGATAGGTCTAAAGTCCCAAACAAAACTTGTTCTTTTGTTGCCAAACAAACTGAGTCAAACAAAGCGAAAACGTATCATTTGAAAAGCATTGATTAATCTTTCTCTCAGTTTGCAAGAGGCTTTTTAAGGCGCTTCTCATTTATGTTGCCTGATAATCTACTAGTCAGGGTGATAAAAGCAGAATGTAAAACAATTTGAAGATGTAAAATTATTTTTACGAATAGCGACTGGATGTACGGGTAAGCAAGAGACGAGTAATAATTATCCAGAGCACAGCGCTTTCTCAGTTGCCATTCATCTATTCGAAAATGGACAAATCTATAATTCTGGCTAAAAGGAAGAACCTGTGTATCCTCAGGTCTTTTGGCGATGTTATGGGTAAAGGCTACAGTATGGCGAGTTCACAAAGTTCAATTCGGCTCCTACTTGCAGATGACGAAGATATTATTCGCTATGGCCTCAGTGCCATTTTGCAATGCGAAGCGGCGATAGAAATTGTGGGCGAAGCCTCTAATGGCCAGGAAGCCGTTGAAAAGACCCAACAGTTAAAACCAGATCTTGTCCTTATGGATATCGGTATGCCTATGATGGACGGTGTCACTGCAACAGGTAAGATCTGTCAGTCGGTACCTGATGTTAAAGTCCTAATTTTAACAACGTCTACAGAAGATCAGCATCTACACGATGCGATTCAGCAAGGTGCTTCAGGCTATCTGTTAAAAAACATACCACCTGAAGATTTTATCCATATTATCCAAAGTACCCACAAAGGATATATGCAATTTGATCCTACAATCGGTTCAAAATTGCATCAACATCTGAAATCTCCTCAACCTGCTAAAGTTGTGAGCGATTGGAAGGGAGTGACTCCACGAGAACGGGAGGTTTTAAAGCTGATTGCAACAGGTGCCAATAATCGAGAGATTTCTCAAACGCTCCACATCGCTGAAAAAACCGTTAAAAATCACGTTAGCAATATTTTAAATCGAGTAGGATTAAGAGATCGTACACAGTTAGCAATCTGGGTTAACACAACTAATTTAGACACGTTGCAAACTGCATAAAATCTAAAATATAAGCGCCCTCAATGATACGCTGGAACCTCTGGGCAAAGTTTAGTTTATTTCTATTTTTGGTTTGGCTGTTGGTTAGCGGCTCTACTATAGCTATGCTTTCGCAGCACCTCAATGCCCATGCTGAGCAAGCTGTAAAAGAACGAGCAAAAATTGTGCTGACTGGCATGCAAGCAGTTCGTGATTACACTCGCGATCATGTTCAGCCAGTGCTAAAAGAGAGTAGTGATATGGGTTTCTTTATCCAGGAAAGTATCCCAAATTTTGCTGCTAGAACTATTTTTGCTGACTTTCAGCAACAAGATGAACTGCTGGAAGATTTTTTGTATAAAGAGGCAACCCCAAATCCTACTAATCCTACCGATCTAGCAGATGCCTTTGAGACTGATATTTTTAGTCAACTACAGCAGTTTGTAACTTCTGAGTCGCAGGGTCTTTCTGGCTATCGTTTTTTGGATGGCAAGAAGCTGTTCTATATGGCGCAGCCTCTAGTCATGAGCGATGTCAGTTGTTTAGAGTGCCATGGCAAGGTTAGTGAGGCACCTGAATATCTTGTGAATATGTATGGCGATCGCAATGGCTTTGGCTGGCAACTTAATGATGTTGTGGCAGCCCAGATGGTCTATGTGCCTGCAGATATTATTTTCGATCGCGGTCGTCAGAACCTATGGACGGTAACCAAAACTCTCTTGGGTACACTGGGTGCCTTTTTTGTCGTAGTGAATCTATTATTGTGGCGCACGGTGGTGAAGCCGCTCAAAGTGCTTACTAATACTGCAAAGGCTGTGAGTAGCTGTTCTATTACATCAGAGCAAGATATGTTCCCGCAAGATAAGGATTTAGACAAGTTAACCCTGAGACAAGATGAACCAGGGCAGCTGGCTCGTTCGTTTCAGTACATGATCTATGTGCTGAGTCGCCGTGAGCAGGATTTACAGCTGGCGGTTCAGGAGCGCACCCAATCGCTAGAGCAGGAAATGCGCGATCGCAAAACTATCCAAGACGCATTGCAAACCTATGCCCATGCCATGAACCATGACCTAAGGAACTTGGTTATGGGTATTTCCAATCTGGTGCAGGGCATTATTTTTCGCGCCTCTAAGGCAAAGACCCATGACTCTACTCAGCAACCATCAATTGTAATGGAACCCAAGGCGCTTTCTATGATTCAGCAAAGTTGCGATCGCCAGCTTAAGCTTATGAATTCCCTGATGGAGGTGCAATCGTCTGATATTTGGCGCATATCTCTACAGAAAGACAATGTAAACTTGCGGCAGTTAACGGAAGATTTGAGATTCTTCTATGAGACCAAACAGACGTTGTCCACTGCCAAAATAAGCAATCATGTATCGTCTGAGGTACCACAGGTCTATGGAGATTTCTGCCAACTCAGACGAGTATTCGAAAATCTAATTGATAATGCCCTAAAGTACAATCCCAAAGGCGTCGCCATTACCCTAACCGCCAGCATTTGGGACGACGATCCATCAATGGTACGATGCGCGGTGACGGATAATGGCATGGGTATTGACCCTGCCAAAAGTCAGGAGCTATTTGAAATCTATGCCCGTGGCAAGAGCCAGTTCTCAGTAGATGGGTATGGCCTAGGTCTATACATTTGCCGCAAAATCGTTGAGGCCCATGGCGGGCATATTGGTGTGGAATCGTTCTCCAATCAAGGGGCAGAGTTTTGGTTTACATTGCCCATTGTCAACATAGGCTGAGTAATCTCCGGTCAGAATTTTTGCCGTTGTTGATTGAGGGGATTGGTCAATCTGGCAGCCCCCCTGACATTAGTCTTGCTTAGATTACAGTTTCCTGAGGATCAGCGATCGCAAAATTTCTGCCCCCGAAGCACATCCAAATCAGGTATATTCCCGTACTCATACTGGATGGTTGCCTAAGGCCATCCACGTATTGTGCTGCAAAGCACGCTTATTATATAGAGCAGTGCTTTTGAAGACAGGTTCATATATTTACCTTTTATTGGTTCCTCGCCCATGCTTTCTGAACGTCCCGAAAGTCAATCTCCAGATTGGGGAGACGCCACAGATGAAGCATTGTTTGTAGCCCTACAGCAGGGGGATAAATCAGCACTGGCCATTTTGTATGATCGCTATTCGCGATTGGTCTATACCGTTGCATTTCGGATTTTAAATAATGGGCCAGAAGCCGAAGACTTGACCCAGGAAATTTTTCTGAACCTCTGGCAAAAACAAACCTATAACCCAACCCGTAGTGCCCTTAGTCGTTTTTTGAGTACCGTTACCCGGAATCGAGCCATTGATCGAGTCCGCTCCCGCAGCATCCGACGGCGGATTCTTAAAGGTATGGTGCCCCAGCAGTCTCAACCTGTGGCTTCCTTTTCGCTACCTGTGGAGCAGGCCTCATTGGGAGAACGCTCCCAGCGGGTACGGGCAGCACTGAAAAACTTGCCTGAGAAACAACGTGAGCTACTATGGTTAGCTTATTATCATGGATTTAGTCAATCCGAAATTGCTAATCATACGAATATACCTTTAGGGACCGTCAAGTCGCGCATGCGTCAGGGCTTACTCAAGCTCAAAGGCACGTTGCAAGATCTGGTCGATTAGCTTATTCCTCTTTGATTGATTACCTATTTCTGTCCTATGGCTTCTGAACGAAAATTGGATGAATTTGCAGCTGACTATGTGGCTGGTAATCTCTCAGCCGAAGAAGCTGATGAATTTGCCCGTCTAGTTGCAGAACAGCCTGAACTGCAGGTAGAGGTAAATCGTCTTGAGAAAACTGTTAGCCTCATGCTTGATGAGCTGCCAATGATGCAGCCGCCTCAGCGTTTGAGGGATGCGGTCTTGGCTGGGGAGAATAGGCCTGTGAGATCGCACCGCTTACCCCTAGCCTGGATACTAGGAGCATTGGCTGCTGGCGCAACGCTGTTATCCCTATCGCTGGGTATGAGTAATCATCGTTTACGGCTAGCCAATCAACAGCTACAGCAGGATTTGGTAGCCGTGATGCCCGCACAGCAGGCTCAGCGCATTTTGCAGCAGCCCTCCACACGCTTTTATGACTTTGCCGGGACCGATAATGCTATCGATACATTTGGCAACATGATTGTGGATACAGATGAATTACAGGCTGCGATCGCATTTGAAAACCTATCCCCCCTTGCGGACAATCAAACCTATGCTCTGTGGGTGAGCTACCAGGGCAAATATATTCCCTGCGGTGTATTTCAAACCACTCCAGACGGCACGGCCTTCGCCACGTTGCCCATGCCCCCGGTTTATCAATCTAGACCCTGGGTACAAGATGTGATCGTAACCGTTGAACCCGCCGATTTACCCGCTCAACCCACCGGCCCAATCGTCGCTGCAACTAGCTAAGTTCAAGGGTTTCAAGATAAATCAAAAAAACTTTCATCCGATCCACAACCTCATTCGTATTAATAGTCAAACAGATAAGTTACAGGTAAGTTGTTGTTACGAAGGTGATTATTGGAACTACACTATTACATTCTGTTTGTGTAATGGTGTGCCTGAGGGTATGAGTTTGCTGTCTAGCAGTCTTCAAGAATGTTTCAGCCCATTCCAAAAACTCTCAACTTTATCTCATCCAATATCGAACATTATTCGTATCTATAACTGAGTGTCAATTTTGTTCTTGCCAGGCCCTAGCTCTTGTTTGGCAAAGGCTCCTAAGTACACGTCTATTCATTCACTCTTCTCTCCCTAGAAATATTCGCAACAACTGCCTTGGCACTTTGTCCTGCGGTCCAGTTGAATCTGCTGACTATTTCTTTTAAGAGATGTCCACTTCTTTCATCTACAAACTTATAGGAGAACACACCATGAACGCTTTTCTAGCTCTTCTTGTTAATCAGATTGTTGGCAACATATTTGATAATGCACCTGAAATTGAAGATTTAGGCGATATCTTCATTGGTGGTAATGGTGACGACAACTTTCAAGGAGGTGACCAAGACGATATCTTTTTTGGTGCCAATGGCGATGATACCATTCTTGGAGGCGCTGGCACTGACGTAGTATTCGCAGGGGGAGGTAATGATACGGTTGTTGGTCAAACGGGTAATGACGTTGCATTCTTAGGCGCAGGGCATGACCGTTTTATCTGGAACAACGGCGATGGTAGCGACTTTATTAATGGTGGGGCAGGCAACGACACAACTGAGGTCAACGGGGCCGATGGACCAGGCGATGAGTTTGAGCTCACTGAGGCTAATGGTCAAGCTATTTTTAACCGTCTGAATCTGGGTTTATTCACCCTAACCAATGAGAGTATTGAGAAATTTAAAATTAATGGCCAAGGTGGTGATGACTCGCTAACGGTTGGTGACCTAACTGACAGTGATGTGCAAAAAGTTGTCTTTTCTGGTGGTGATGGCAACGATATTTTAGATGCTCGTGAAAGCTCTACAGAAATTAAAGCACGCGGTGGCAATGGCAATGACCTATTGCAAGGTGGTTCTGCTGAAGACACCTTCTATGGTGGTGCTGGCGATGATGTTGTTGTGGGCCAGCGTGGCGATGATACGGCTTATCTTGGGCGCGGTGATGATCGCTTTATCTGGAACAACGGTGATGGCAGTGATTTTATTGATGGCGACGCTGGTTTTGATATCACCCAAGTGAATGGTGCCGATGGCGCAGGCGATGAGTTTGACCTCAGTCAAGAAAATGGTCAAGCTATTTTCAACCGCCTGAACCTGGGCTTATTTACTCTCACTAACGAAGAAATCGAGCAATTTGAGATCAATGGCCAAGGCGGTGACGATTCCCTGACAGTTAACGATCTCACTGGTAGCGATGTACAGAAAGTTGTCTTTTCTGGTGGTGATGGCAACGATACGCTAGATGCCCGTGAAAGCTCCACTACCATTGAAGCTTTCGGTGGTGATGGTGATGACCTGTTGCTAGGTGGCTCTGCCGTAGATACATTCTTTGCTGGAGCCGGTAATGATATTGTCGTGGGCCAGCGAGGAAATGATATAGCTTACTTGGAAGAGGGTGACGATCGCTTTATCTGGAATAACGGTGACGGCAGCGATTTTATCAACGGTGGTTTAGGCTTTGACGTGACTCAAGTCAATGGTGCAGATGGAGCCGGTGATGAGTTTGATCTTCGCCAAGTAGACGGTCAAGCTATTTTCAATCGTCTTAATCTGGGTCTCTTTACCCTTACTAACGAAGGCATTGAACAATTTGAGATTAATGGCCAAGGCGGTGATGATTCTTTCACTGTTGGCGATCTCACCGGCAGTGAGGTAGAGTCTGTGCTCTTCTCTGGTGGTGCAGGTAATGACTTCCTGAATGCTAGCGGCACATTAACTCCAGTGACTGCTGACGGTGGCGATGGCAACGATATTCTCATCGGTGGCGCAGGCGATGACATTCTCATTGGTGGTGATGGTGCCGACTTACTGATTGGCGGGGCAGGCAATGACATTCTCATTGGTGGTGATGGTGCTGATTTCTTTGGCTTCGACACCGGCGCGGCGTTTAATGCAGCTGACATTGGCACTAATCAAATTCAAAACTTTGAGGCCATCGATAGCATTGTTCTAGATGTCACTGTGTTCGCTGAGCTAACCAGCGCAGTGGGCGGTACCTTGTCTGCTAATGAGTTTGCAGTGGTCAACAGTGTTGAAGAAGCAGCTCTAAGTGATGCCTTAATTATCTATGGTGCTGACACTGGGAACTTGTATTACAACCCGAACGGCATTGAAGATGGCTTTGGTAACGGTGCTCAGTTTGCCACTATTGAAGGCGCACCCACACTGGAGGCAAATGATTTTGTCATTCAGGCATAGTGTCTTGAATCCTATTAGTAGATAGTAAGCGCCCTAAGCAGAACAGATGCCTTCTTCGCTGATGTCTTTGCTTGGGGCTTCGAATGGTGTGAGTGATGTCGACGCCATTAACATTACTGCTACCAAGTCAGCCGCAGTCCCTGTTCTAACATCTGCTCTTGTAACTCATCCATATAACCTTGTTCAACAATATCAGCAGCTGTCAGGTTAGGACGGTTAATTAGCCATGCGGAGGTAGTTCCCGCTGCTGCACCCATCCCCCATTCACTAATGTGAACCCGCGTCACCGCATTCACAATGTGACTCACAGCAAGACTCTTGCCACCCATTAGCAGATTATTAACCTCCTGAGGCACCATACTCTCTAACGGAATCTGTACCGGACGCACCACAAACTCCTTTGCTGGCGCACTACTCGCTTCCCAGGAAGGAGCGCCATTACGATAACGGCAGCCATGAATGTCAATGTCATAATGGGTGACCGCTACCGTTGTTGGCGTAAAATCACGACCACCGACTTGATCTGTTCGCAGGTCAGCCTCACGCATGAGAAAAGCCTTATCCCCATAGGCAGACCGGCCTAAAATCCGCCGACCTTCACGGATATAGGGTACCAAACTTAATCCCGACTGCGTGCCCATATAGGCCTCATCACCCATGAGGTAACTCAATGGAAACTCTGGTTGTGACTGAGTTTCTAGTAACCAGCGAGCAAATAAAAGCGCATGGTCCTCACCATGGCGCAAGGCTACCGCCGAAATACCACCCAACCAATTCTGATGTTGACCACTCTCTCTAATTTGATCTGCCGTAAAAATCAGCGGAGGATCCATCCACGTCCAATCATTGCCACGGTTCCAGTTCACCATCGTCATATCACCCAGCACAGGTGTGGCCCGAAATGGATCGTTGCGGGTGGTACTCACAATCCGACGATAGTTAAAAAAGCTCCGCCCTGTAAAAAAGGGAAATCCCTCCATATCAAATTGTTTCTCGTGCTCATGGGCTCCATAGAGTGGCGGTTCTTGTTGCAACATTTGCTCTAACGCAGTCAGACTCTTGCCATCATCATCATTGAGAGCAATAACAAAAGGGTACGTAAAGGCCTGGGTACAGGCCGGATTATCTCTTTCTGAACCGTGAGCCTCCCCAGTGGTTGTTTGAGCCTCTGACCCCAGTCGATGGGGTAGATTTGCCCACCCCACAAACTCCCCCGTATCTGTGGCATCAATGACCATCATCCGCTGTCCCGATGGCGGTTCTAACCTTAGGGACACCTTCTCAAAGGTGGCATCAGCTGACCAGGAATACCAGCTAGCCAGAGCTTGGGAAAATCGACCTGTGGGAATGTAGTTTGAGCTTTTGGGAATACGTCGCACAGCATGAATGGCAACAATCTCTTGACCGCTGTCATCAAAGGTGGCTCCCTTAAAGGCTGTTTGTGTCTGCCAACGACTTTCAGGGGATTGGGGCAAAACACTTTCTAAATGTGCTTGGGCTGCCGCCGCGCCAGCCTCGGGCACAAAGCAGAGTTTGCCCACCCAGCAGGCGTTCACCTCATCTACCGTAACGTCCCCCTTACCTGTCCACTCCGGTAACGTCACCGTCTGCTGAGCAATTTCTTGCTTAAAGGCCTGCCAACTAGCCGAAAAGTTTTGATCCGCTCGCATGGCCAAGGACTCGTCAACCGCCGATACACCTTGAGAACTGATCTGCCCCCCTAGCCATGGCGTCAGCTCGATCAAACAGGTGGTCGCCCCGACCTCCATGGCATGGTAAGCCGCTGCCACACCCCCCAGGGAACCACCAATGACGACTACTTCGCATTGCCAGGTTTCCTGCGCTGTCGGTAATGGCATTAAATTGGGTCTACCATTATCCAGAATCAGAGGTGGCGGCGATGGTGGGGAGGGCACTTCAGTGACTTCTGTCTGAGGAGTACAGGCACTGAAAAAACCGCATACTATCAACCAACCAAAATACCTGGCAAGCAGAATACGTCGAACCATGGATCAGCGTATAGGAACGATGATGATTCTATCGCTGAACGACCTATAGTCCAGGCTCTTAGCGACACATGTTTGAGGTTGCTGCGGCTGACATCAAAAGGTGGGCGTCGGTATGTCCCTAACGTATACACACCTCTCAAACTCCGCTCACAAGCTTTCATGCCCCCCCTTAATCCCTTTGGGTGAGAATTGTCTCTAGTGCCGAAACAGAGACACTTATTTTTGAGGTGAAATACAGGGAATACGGACTGAGATTAATTGCTGAAACCGTTGTGTTAGAACGATAGCGGCGATTAGTTGTCCGAAGGTTAAACTCCACCACAGACCAATGCCTTGCCACCCCAGCAGTTGTCCAATCACATACCCCAAACCAATGCCAACACCCCAATGGGCCAACACATCTACCGTTGCCAATAGATGGGTGTCCTTCAGTCCCTGCAATGTTCCAGCACTGATTAAACGAATCCCCTGGGCAATTTGAAATACTACGCCCACTTTAAACAGGGTGGCTGCAATAGTCACAGTTTCGGTATTCTCTGGTAAGTTCACGTCCAGATAAAAACTGGCAATGGTTTGGGGCAAAAACCAGAGCGGAATTGCCAGCACCATAACCAACACCAAATTCATGAGCAGGTTAGCATGGGCCACCTGTCGAGCCCCTCGCGGTGCCCCTGCCCCGATTTTATGCCCCGTACGCATGGCAGCTGCATAGGCAAAGCCCCAAGAGAACATTAGCAACAGCTCCGTGGTGGTCATGACGATGCGATGGGCGGCCAGTAATTCTGTACTCCAGAGGCCCATGAGCAGGGCAGCGGCTGTGAGGGCTCCCATCTCGGTGCCATAGTCGACGCATAGGGGCCAGCCCAGGTGAATTATTTCGGTGAGGATATTGCGATCGCACCGCCACCACTGCCTGAATAATCGCAATCGCCGCAGCGACGGATACACCTTTAAGAGCACCACTGCCACTCCAAAGCTGCACCAAAATACCACCGTACTGGCCCAGCCAATCCCTGCTAGACCTAACTTTGGCAATCCCCATTTGCCATACATCAGCCCATAATTCAGGCCAATATTCAGAGGTATGCTCAACCCCATCAGCAATACCACCAAACGCGGTCGCGATAGGGCCGTCAGAATTTCCTTAAACACAAATACACCCAGGGCTGCGGGTAGGCCCCAAACGATGGCATGCAAATATGCGATCGCACCATCCACAGTAGCCGCCTGCTGCCCCAACAGTCTAAGAATGACATCCATATGCCAAATCAAAACCATCATAGGTAGAGAGATGCTAAAACTCAGCCACAACCCCTGCACATTGATCCGACTAACACGATGATGGTCTCGGGCACCATGGGCTTCAGCAGCAATGGCTCCCGTCATTTCCAACAGGCCAGTGCACAACGATAGCAGCATCCAAAACACTGTTGCCCCCAGCCCGCCTGCAGCCAGGGTTGCCGTACCCAAACCACCCATCATTAAACTATCCACAAAGTTCACAGCCCCTTCCGACAGCTGAATCAGCATCAGAGGAATAGCCAGACGAAGTGAGGCCTTAGCTTCGGTTCGTAGGCTACTGACCCATCGGGGCAAGGTATTAAACGGGGGCATGGTAGATGCAGGTTAGGACTACGTCTTAGCTTCAGGCAAACGTAGGAATTTTTCAGATAGCCATGGCAATTGTCACCCGATGGTTGACGTCATAGCAACAAACGCAACACAAACAGTCCATATCTATTTGATACGCTGGGATTGATCTACTAAGCCCCAGCCATGGAAAATTTACCGACCGCTGAACGCTATCTCTATGAGCTATTCAGCTTTATTAGCGATGGCTACTTGACCGTCACCAACCCCAGCGGTCAGATATTTAACTTTGGCTCCCCAGACACTCAGCCCCATGTGCACCTACAAATTCACGACCAACGCACCTATGCGAGCATCATTACCTTTGCTTCGCTGGGGTTTGGGGAAGCCTATATGGACGGCTGGTGGGATGAAGCTAACGACCAGCTGACAGAGCTAATCAGTATGCTCTATCGCAACCGGGTCTACTCCAAGGCCAGCCAAAAGCTAACCATTCCCCTGGCGCTGCAAATCATTTCTCAACGGCTGAAAACAGTACCACTACTGCTCAAAAATAGTCGTAAAAATGTCCAGTACCATTACGACCTCGGCAATGACTTTTATCAGCTGTTTTTAGACTCTACCCTCACCTACTCCTGCGGCTATCAGGTTACCCCTGAGGACAGTCTAGAAACCATGCAAAACCAAAAGTATGAAATCATCTGCCGCAAACTTGCCCTTAAACCGGGAGAGACTCTAGTAGACATTGGCTGTGGGTGGGGCGGCATGCTGATTTATGCCGCTGAGCACTATGGCATCACCGGCACTGGCGTTACCCTCAGTGACGAACAGGCTGCCTTAGCAAAAAAACGGATTGCCGACAAAGGTCTAGAAGACAAAATCAAAATAGAAATTAGAGATTATCGAGAAACAGAAGGGCAGTACGACAAATTTGTCAGCATCGGCATGTTTGAGCATGTGGGCAAAGGCAATTTCTCCACCTTTATGGAAAAAGCTAGAGCCCTGCTGAAACCCCACGGGGTTGGCATGCTCCACACCATTACTACCGAGAGTTCTGAACGTAACGGCCCCTGGATCGACAAATATATTTTCCCTGGTGGCTATGCTCCCCAGCTATCCGAAATTTGTCGAGATTTGCGGGCAGCAAAACTAACCGTAGCCCACTGCGAGAATCTAAAACCCCATTATGCAGAAACCTTTAGACGCTGGGGCAAAAACTTTACCGCGAACCGCGAACTAATTTCTTCCCTCTCACCTAACTATGATGAGAGATTTCTACGGATGTGGTATCTCTATCTGCAATCCTTCGAAGCCTCCTTCAGAGATGGCAGTATGCACATTTATCAGGTCTTGTTCTATGGTGACAAGCAATGGCGGCTCAATGTCCCCTTACCCGGTTTCTTGCCAGAAAAAATGCAACAAGCCTCGTAAGTTCCACTGTGCTCATCTAATTTGGTGCCTAAAACACCCACATCCTGGGTACTCCGGTCGAGCTATTGAGGATAGTTTCAACATCATGGGCTGTGAGTGGCTGTGAGAATAGATATCCTTGGCCCAAATCACAGCCCAGTTTTTGCAACTGTTGAAGGTGATGAGGGGTTTCGATGCCTTCTGCCACAACGGTCAACCCCAACTGCTTACCTAGAGCAAGGATAGTGCTAATTACCTGATAGTTACGATTTTTCAAATGCATATTGCCAACAAACAAACGATCAATTTTTAAACTATGAATGGGCAATCGATGGAGATAACTTAGGGATGAATAGCCAGTGCCAAAATCATCAATACTGATTTGGATGTTTCTAGATGCCAGTTGTGACAACAAGTCAATGGTTTGATCAATATCAATATCCTCAATCAACATGCTTTCAGTTATTTCTAAAATCATCAAATCTCCCGTTAAGCTCATCACGCTCAGAATATCGTCGATATCCTGAAGTAACGTACTTCTGTGTAAGTCCTGAACAGAGAGATTAATACTGATTTTTAGAGGAAAATGATTGGGAAACTGTTGCTTCCACACCATCAGCTGTTCACACGTCTGGTTGATCACCCAGCTATCCAAACCAGTGACTAAGTTTGTCTCCTCGGCCATAGGGATAAATTCGCTGGGAGAGAGAAGACCACGGTCTGGATGTTGCCAGCGAATCAATGCTTCAAATCCAGTGAGCTGACTATCCTTTAAGCTAACAATGGGTTGGTAGTGAATCACAAATTCCTGCTGAGTAATCGCCTTCCGAAAATCGGTTTCTAAGGTGAGGCGACTCATGGCCTCTAAGTACATGGCTGCATCAAAGAATTTATAGGAATTATGAGTCTCTGACTTAGCGCGATACATAGCGATATCAGCATCTCGAATGAGATTAGCGGCTTCCTGATAATCTTCACTGCCAATGGCAATGCCGATGCTGGTGCTGGTAAATATCTTATGCTCATCAATCAGAATCGGCGTTTGGCAGTCCGCCAAAATTCGCTCTACCACTTGGACAATATCCTCAACAGTATCCACATCTTCCAGCAAGATCACAAACTCATCCCCACCGAGCCGAGCAACCATATCTGTACTGCGGAGATGTTGTTTTAGTCGTTTTGACACTTCAATGAGTAATTTATCGCCCACTAAATGCCCCAAACTATCATTGACAACTTTAAATCTATCTAAATCGAGAAAGAGCACAGCATAGTGAGACGTTTGATGGCGTCTCGATCGTTGTAAGGCAAGCTCAATACGGTCTAACAATAATCGTCGATTGGGCAAACCCGTCAATGGATCATGGAGGGCATTATGGGTAATTTGTTCTTGTGCCTGTTTGAGATCACTGATATCACGACAAACACAGATCACCAATCCATTATTCATTAAGGTTAAAGAAACCCCTTGAGGAAACTGGGAGCCATCTTTGCGAGTTGCAATGGCTTCTCCTTGCCAGGCGCGATCGCATTCTAATGTGGGAAAAATGTCTTGTTCAAATCGTCGTACCTCTTCTGAAGAATATAGGAGTTGCCACGACTGTCCTAACAGTTCGTCGGGATGCGTGTACCCAAAGAGGTTGAGATGAGCTGGATTGACATAGGTGTAGACATCGTTTTGCAAAATACTAATGCCTTCAATAGCAGCCTCAATGGCCGCCAATTGCTGTTTAATCAATGCCTTTGCGACCTTATGATCGGTAACATCCTGAAACGTACCTAATACACCAATAGTCTCTCCATCCAGATTGTGCAAAGGGTGCTTATTTGTTTCAATCCAAATTGACTGACCATCAGCTTTACGTTGAGTCTCCATAATGCCAAGCTTAGCGGTATTGGATTCTATTACCTGACGATCGTCAGCTCGATACGCTGCCGCTTCTGCCAATGTCCAAGGGAGATCATAATCCGTTTTCCCCTGAATATCCACCAAGGAGTTTAGGCCTGCATTCTTTAAAAAATTACGATTACCACCTAAATAAACAGAATTACGATCCTTCCAAAAGATGTGCAGTGGAAAAGTATCCAAAACAGTTTGGAGAAATTGCTCTCGCTCTAAAAGTTCAGCTGTCCGTTCAGCCACTTTGATTTCTAAGGCCTGATTAAGTTGCTCCAATGCCGTATTAGCCCGTTGTCGCTCTAATTCAGCCGCAGCCCGCGCAGCGAAAATCTGTAGAATTTGGGTGGCCCGCTGGACATCTTGCAATGGCTGTTGGTGAAAGATGCATAGAATTCCAGTCACCTCTCTTTTCGTATCCCGTAGAGCAATTCCCACATAGCTCTCTGCAGCCATTTCACGCAACGCTAAATAGTCAGGAAACTGCTGCTGAATAGATTGTTCACAACAAAAGATGCCCGCTTGCACTACCTGCTCGCAGGGGGTCTTCACTAAGGGGTACACATCATTCGGCTGCAGTTCTCCCTCCGTCCAAACGGCCAGGCTATGCAGTTGACGGCCTCTGCACTCCGTGATCAACACATGGGTGATATCTAAGGCCTCAGCAATATGCCTGGCCAATGCAGGGAAAAAGTCTTGACCCACTGCAGCAGTTCCTAAAATCAAATTCTGTAGCTGTGACTCAGCTCGTTTGCGATCGCTAATATCCGTATCCACAACCGTGACATACCAATAGTCTCCTGCCTCATTCCACTGCACGAAGCAATTGGCCAAAATCCAACAGATGGAACTATCCTTACGATTGAATCGATATTCCATATGATGGGTGGATGTGCTGCGCGTACTGAGAATTGACTGCAGCGTAGGTAGCACTTCCATTTCCCAATCATCCTGATGAATTCGTGCTTGCCATAACCCAGCATCTGGAAAAAGCTCATCAGCGGTATAGCCAAAATTTTGTTCGCAATGAGGGGAAATATAATCGTATTGAATTGAGGCATCTGGATAAAAGCGAAAGCGGGTAATACCTGCGATCGCCGTATCTAAAACCTCACTCAGTTGTTTTTGGGAGTTTTTTAGCTCTAACTCTAATTGTTTGCGAGCTGTAATGTCCTGATAGGTTCCCAATACCCCAACCACCTCACCTGCCAGATTATGTAGCGGCAATTTATTCGTTTCCGCCCAAAGCCGTCTACCATCTGCCTTAACCAAGGTTTCGATAATTCCCAGCTTGGCCGTATTAGACACCATGACTTGCAGATCGTCAGCTCGATAGCCTGTCGCTTCGGTCCGAGGCCAAGGTATCTCGAAATCCGTTTTACCAATGATGTCAGCAACAGAGTCTAAGCCAGCATTTGAGAGATAGTTACGATTACACCCCAGATACACACTGTTGAGATCCTTCCAAAAAACTGAGAGCGGGAACGTATCTAATACAGTCTGTAAGAATTGCTCCCGCTCCTGTAATTCAGCAGTGCGTTCTGCCACTTTATCTTCAAGGGCTTGGTTAAGCTGTTCCAGGGATGAGATTGCTCGCTGACGTTCTAGTTCAGCTGTCGCCCGAGCCGCAAACGACTGCAGAATGGCTTCGGCCCGTTGGGGCGATTGAATTGGTTGAGTATCAAGAATACATAGATCGCCTATGACATTCCCTTGGGCATCATGTAGAGCAATACCTAAATAGCTTTCTGCCCCCATCTCAGCCAAATCTAAATCATCCGGGAAAGACTGCTGTAGCAAAACTTCACAATAAAAGCGCCCCGCCCGTAGCGTCAGTTCGCAAGGAGTCTTTGCTGGATGATAAGAAGTCGGTGTATGCAGCTCACCATGGCCCCAAAACGCTAAGGCATGTAGCTCTTCCCCAACTAACTCAGTGATAATGGCGTAGGCCACACCTAGGGCTGAGGCAATATGACGAACCAACGCTGGGAAAAAGTCCTGTCCCGTGGTTGCAGCAGTGCCTTCAATTAGATTTTGCAGCTGTCGTTCAGCCTGTTTGCGATCGCTAATATCGCGAATCATAAACAGAACTTCATTATCACCACTTTGAATCACCCTAACCTCTTCATCCCGTATCTGATCACCTAGCTGTATCTGTTGTTCATAGGTTTGAAGTACGCCTGTACGTAACGCTTCTTTCAAATAAAAAAGCTGTTGCGTCGCCACCTCCGCCGGAAGCATCTCGATCATCGATAGCCCAACAGGATTCACATCCTCAGGAAATAACGTAATATCTTTTTGATGCGTCACAATTTCGCGATAGACACCCTGAGCATCTACACAAAAAAGATAATCTGGAATAGCTGACAGAATTGCTCGATTTTTAACTGCACTTTGATTCAATACCGATTCAGGGACATGGAGCAAAGTAAATTGCCTGGAACCACTATCCTGTAGCCCGTTTTCTTGACAATCATCCTCTCGCTGATCTGGTAGATTGAAGTCTTGTTGCCATTGTTCAGCCTGTTTTAAAGCTAACAACCTTTGTAACGTTAATTGGGTGACGACTCCCGCCAGATACCCCTGCCCATTTAGAAGTAGTAAATGCCGGCTATTATGTCGCTGAAGTAAATCCAAAGCAAGATCTGCGTCAGTAAAGTCGGACTCACCCAGGGTCAGTGCAGCAGAAACTATGACGTCCGCTATGGTCAAATCATCGAGGGCTAGTTGCCGAGCAGTCAGGCGCACCACATCTCGCTCCGTCAGTATGCCAACCACAGAGCCTGCCTCTACAATGACAACGCAGCTGGCTCGCTCACCATAGCTATCCTGTGCACCAGCCATCTGGTCAACAGCAGTCATAACCAACGTCTCCGAGGAAACCACTAAAGGATCCCGAATAATCGCAGAGTCTAGATCCAGTGACCCAGAGCCGATGACACGAGTGACCATAAATTTTCAAAAAAGAATAACTGTAACGAAACAACAGCAGCGACGTATTAAAGACAGCTGCCTCAAAGCACACATCTACGGACTAGTGTCAAAGAATAGTATCGTTATGTCAATTTTGCCTGGGTTTTAAGCGTCTTCTCATAGGTACAAGGTAACATCCTCCTAACGTTGGAACTGAGTTTAGCTTAACCTCAAACTCTTCACACTGTAATTGTGGGGATAATTTTGTCTTGCCATGAATCCTTTCGCAGTTAGTTTTGTTGAATTTCTGATTAAAGCGGTCCAAGTCTACTTTACCGCCGGCTTAATTTTCGCTGTTATTTTCTCCTTATTTGGTGTACAGCGTACCGACTCCGGAGCACAAGGATTTGCCCCATTCTTCCGGCTACTGATTATTCCAGGGGTCAGTATTTTTTGGCCCCTCTTTGCCCTACGTTTAGTGGGTGGAAAACAACATCCCATAGAGCAAACGGCACACCGACAGGCTGCGAAATTCACTCAGTAATTCATTTAGCAACTTATAAGAAAATACGGAGGTTTATGTGATTATTTCACGTCGAAAAATCCATTTATTCTCATCAATAGCTCTGGCAATTATGATGCCAATCATTTTCATTGCAGGGCTCCTATTTCGCCCTACCTACGCGACGGTCACCCCGGACACCGATCAATTACTCAGCCATACAAAAGAGCAAAAAATTGTTGTTCAGCCTTCAAAAAAGACTGGATCTGACCAAAATCCCATTGCTGCATTTTTAGAGCAGTAGGCAACAGGTATATGCTCTAACTGCTGATTTTTAAGCTTCAGTGTGGTGTGTACAGTACCCCGTGCTTACACCCGCCACCTATGTACCCAACCTTGCAATCTGACACACCGTTAACCGCACATTTAAGCAGTGATTTCGTCTTGCCATGAGTGTTTCCTATGAATCAATACAGTGGAACCGACAGAAGCTAATCTATGACGCTATCTTGTTAGGCACTGTTGGTCTATATGTTTATATCTTTCTCACTGTCGCCCATCATACAGGTACAAGCTTAGATACTAAAGGAATCCGGATTCGCGCCTATGGGTCTGCGGCATTTATTCTACTCAATGTCATCTTATCCATCGGCCCACTGACCCGATTAGACAAACGATTTTATCCTCTCTTGTTTAATCGACGCCACATGGGTGTCACCATGTTTTTTCTCGCGTTGATTCATGCCATTGGTCTCAATCTGCCAGTGCTGCCCTTCAAAGTTGATGGTGTGCTCACCTGGTATCACGATTTTGGCAACCTGGAGCCGCTGGTTAGTCTTTTTGTTAGCAATACTGAATATGGCGATTTTATTCGTTTTCCCTTTGAAACCCTTGGCGCTGTAGCCCTCGTTATTTTCTTTATTATGGCGGCCACCAGCCACGACTTCTGGCTCGTCAATCTAACAGCTCCCATTTGGAAGGCGCTACACATGGGGGTGTATTTGGCCTATGGTCTGGTGGTTAGCCATGTGATTTTAGGTCCTTTAGAAACAAATCAGCATCCCCTACTCACCCTTGGTGTAGGCATCAGTCTGGTGTGGATTGTTGGGCTACATTTATTCACGGCTTTAAGGGAAGCCAAACTAGATAAGCCGTTTACCGGTAGTACTAATGAAGCAGGGTTTGTGGATGTCGGCAGCCTTGATGAGATTCCAGAAAATCGAGCAAAAATTGTCACCTTAGCTGGGGAGCGAGTGGCCATCTTTAAATATGATGGCAAGCTCTCAGCTGTTTCTAATGTTTGCCAACATCAAAATGGTCCCTTAGGGGAAGGAAAAGTTGTCGATGGTTGTATTACTTGCCCCTGGCATGGCTATCAGTACTTACCGGCTGAGGGAGCATCACCACCGCCATTTACAGAAAAAATTCCCACCTTTGAGATCCGAGTCTTTGGCGATCGCATCTGGGTCGATCCCATCGCTAAACCACCCGGCACACATGTTGAGCCAGCGGTAATTGGTTAATTCCAATATTCTCTTTAGTTTCCCCTCAGTACAAAAGTTTGGACAATCCAATGGCTCAACGCGACGATTTTTATATTGGCTATGCGCCAATGCCACCCAGCGTGCGACGGTTATTGTTGTGGTTTATACCGGTGTTGGTGTTATGCGTCTTAGGGTTAGCGATCATTGCACCACCCCTTCACTTTGATCAGGCTAATCCAGGTCAAATCAAGGGTGTTCAAGAGTTTGAAGGTCTGTTATTAGCAGAGCCGTCACCCCATTTACTGGTCCCCAATCCTGAAGCACCGGATCAGCCCTTTAAGGTATATCCCCTATCAGGAACCAACAAAATGCTACCCAGACCAACTGTGATGGAAAATGCAGGTAACTGGGTCAAGTTACAGGGTATTCTGGTCAGCCGTCCACCCTATGAGATGTTGGCGGCCCGGTCGGCAGAAACCATAGATATCCCTGCTGGGGCGGAGAGAGTAGAGGAGCAAACAGTGTCGCTAGGGGAGTTTGCGATCGCAGGCGAAATTGTCGATGGCAAATGTTATCCCGGCATTATGAAACCAGGCCGTACTAAAACCCACCGAGCCTGTGCTATCCGTTGCATCAGTGGTGGTGTGCCCCCAGTCTTCCGTTCTGAAAACAGCAGCGGCCAGTCACTGTACTTTATGCTCTCAGATCTTAAAGGTGAAGCCGTCAATAGTCGCGTACTCAACATGGTCGCCGATCCAATTAAAATTACGGGCGAAGTTATGCAATACGGCGATTCCTTTATTTTGAAAGCAGATCCAGCTACCTATGAGCGATTACCGGCATAAGCTTTAACTCAAATTTAGGTACAGCCAGAACATCAATCAACTTATCTGGCCTTACCATTGGATACCTACATCACCTTTTTTTCCTAGAGCTGACGCGCTGCTTAGTTGAGCAATACAAGGGTGCGATCTCAATATCCTACGCCTTGGTTATTTTAGGCAGAATAAAATCCTTTAAAGAGACCAAGACATGGCATAGGAAAGAACGAAACCTAACAATCTTTGATTGAGACTTTTGTCGGTTGTGTTCAACAGCCCAAGCATTAAATTGTTTAGAAAACGATTCAGTTTCAGCGTGCATTTCCTCAATTTGAGCCCTCATACTCTGAATCTGTGCCTGAAATTTGGCGTTGGAGTTCATTAATATGTTTCCTTAGTTCCGTATGACCATATCGCTGTTCATCAATGAGCACCTGAATCAGCTCTGAAAGTTCGGCAAATTGAGTTTCTTGACTTTTATCAATGGCATCCACCCATTGCAGCATCATCGTCTGGGCATCTTTTAGATCTTGGACAGCTGCTTTCAACTCCTTAATATCTTTCTTATCACTCATTGTCTTCGTCAACCTTATCCAAATGCTGTTGGACAGATTGAAGCTGTCGCTGAATGAGAATCTTGACCTTTTGGGTATAGCTCAAGGTTTGCCAGATGTCAGCATCAATCCCTGCCGCCTCAGGATAACGATCAATATCGGCAACAAGTTCGCCAATGTCTACCATTTGTCGCTCTCGTTTAGCTGGAGCCATAGGTTACTCTCACGTTGGAACTCAATATATTAATCATATAGCGACCAACCATGGTTGACAATGTTGACAATGTCAAATTCTGAAATTTATTCAACTAGAGCCAGGTAGGGCAGGCAGTGCTCACTGACACTTTTGCAAGTCGCCTAACCCATCTGACTATCAAAATTTCAGCAAGCAGCAAGCATAGGGTGCGATCACACTGAGGTACAGATAGCGAACAAAATCCCCACTACACATCAACATGGGAAAAGCCATCCTGCATCATCGATGCTCCATCAAATGTGGCGAAATATTAACTGCCTTCGAAGCAGAACGAGCAGCAGGCATTGACCGATCTTGGGAGTTTATCGATCGCACTATTCTTCCAGGAGAGATGCAATTCATTCTCAAATCAGAAGCCGAAGCATTAAAAGCATGCCACAAGACAAAAAACACTGGAAGCGCCGAGGCCGAATGATAGTGTTTTGCTTTGATGTTTAGCCCAGTCAGGTATTCAGGGCAAATAGACCTGGTTGTAAAAGCAGTATAATTGCCTAGTTCTAAAATACTAGTAGCAATCATATAGAGCTGATTACCGATGGCTAAAACGGCATTGGAGCTAAGCCCAGAAGAGTGGAAAAAATATTCATTACCCAAACGGGCTATTACACCAGAGCTACAGGCCCATTGGGACAAAGCATGGAAATTGATTCCCGAGTTAGCAAAGCTGCTCCGTCAAGACTTTGGAGCGAAGCAGATTCAGGTATTTGGCTCAGCCATTAAGATTGACTACTTCTCAGTAGAATCAGACATAGATTTGGCAGCTTGGGGTATTCCAGTTGATAAGTTTTTCAAGGCCATCTTAGCCGTTGATGAATATGATCCTGCTTTTCGGGTAGATTTGGTAGATCCTGTATTTTGTTCTGAACGATTACTAAAAAGAATTGAAGAACAGGGCATTGATGTATGAACGAGCGGTTTATCTACCTCTCCAACAGAATTATTGATGAGCTAAACAAGATAGACCTAGCTACGCAACGTGCCTTCAATGCGTGGCAAGACTTTCAAAACTCTGGAAACGAGTTCTTTTTAGATAGTGTTGCTTTGAGTTTACAGGGTGCTTATAACGGATTAGAAGTTATCTTTGACCTAATTCTCGTGAAGTTGATGAGGTGAGACCACGAGGGAATAACTGGCATCAGGTACTGCTTGTTCAAATGGCTACTGAAGTCACTGGCAAACAACCTGCGGTCATCTCTAGTGAAAGCTACGAAACGTTAGATGACTTTCGCGGTTTCAGGCATCTTGTACGTCATATCTATCCTTTTGAGCTGCAAGGTCATCGCATTGCCCAGGCATGGATATGTTAGAGCCTGTATTCGGGCAAGTCCGTGCAGAGCTGATGGCATTTACTGGTTTCCTTAAAGTCGTGGCTGAGCAGTAGCCGAATATCTAATCATTCTCAAATTAGAGGGTGACGCATCAAAAACAATGCCCCAAGACAAAAAACACTGGCAGCGTCTAGGACGAATGATAGTGTTCTGCTTTGAGTTGAGTAGATACTTGTTCTACCTCTTCCCTGCTAAGCTTTATGACTGCAAATCCGCCAGTGCTCCACGGGCCATATTGGCAATGGCTTTATCCGTTGCCTTAGGTAACTGATAATACTTACCGCCCGCTGTCTTTGCCAGTTCCTTACCAAAGCCGGTAGAAACAAACTTGCGCTCAGTATCAATAATCAACAGCTGAAAACCAGTCATACGAATACGTCCGGCAATGTCTAGCAGTTCTGCTTTAATGTCCGGCTTCTCGCCCTCTTCCATGGGTTCTCCTAAAGAACGAGCCAGGGGCACATTACCTCGACCATCAGTAATTGCAATAATCACCACATTGCCCGTATCACCAGACTGTTGCGCATTGGTGCCCACGCGCACGGCCTGACTGAGACCATGGGCCAGGGGAGAACCACCACCACAGGGCATTGTCTCTAATCGACGGCGGGCAGACGTGATCGAACGAGTCGGTGGCAACAACACGTCTGCCTGTTCTCCTCGAAACGGAATCAGGGCTACCTGATCGCGGTTTTGGTATGCATCTGTCAGCAGACTCAGAACAGCTCCCTTTGCCGACTGCATACGATTGAGCGCCATAGAGCCAGAGGCATCCACAACAAAAATGATTAGCGAACCCGCCTTACGAGCCAATCGCTTCGCTCGAATATCACCCTGCTCAACAATCACCTTGCGCTCAGGTTGACGGGCACGACGTGCCTTTTGATAAGGGGCAGCCGCTCGCAACGTGGCATCAACGGCAATGCGCCGTACAGGGCCCTGGGGCAAAATCGGCTTAATATAGCGACCTCGATCTTCAGAGATCACAAGACTCTGTCTACCCGAGCTGCCTTGTCTACTCATAGATTCAGCAAACAACAGGAGAGATGGGTCTAGAACAACACCCTCAGGGTCAAACAAAAACTCTTCTGGAATACTCGGAGGAGACTCTTCTTGTTCTTCATCAGGTTCATCGTCGTCGTTATCATCCTCGTCCTCATTCTCTTGGGACTCGTCTTGATCGTCTTCTTGCTGATTTTCTGGCGGTGGGGGCGGTGGGGGCTGCTCATCTTCCGGTGGCGGCTGATCCATGTTCATGGCACGGGGAATAATCACTAGTTCCACCGCACGACGTAAATCATCCGCATTGATTTCAGTGCGACCGTCTAACGCAGCACTGGCCTTAGCCACCCGCACAGCAAAAAGTTCAGCACGATGGCCTTCTACACCACCGCGAATGGCTTCTGTCACCAGATACTGAACCTGGTCGGGAGTAATGACAACATCCTTAAGCCACTCGCGGGCCAAGATGATCTGGGTTTTAAGGTTGTCAATTTCTTCAATATACTCGGCTAAAAAGCCTTCTGGATCATCAGCGTAGTTAGTTGCCTGATCGGTGGCGTCCACCCGCTCTTCCATGGTCAGCGCCCGGTCGGCGGAGAGTGCGATCGCAATCCGGTCCAACAAATGCTGTCTCAACACCCCCTCTTCCGGGTTATAGGTCGCCACCAACAATGGTTTACAGGGATGCTGAAAACTAATACCCTCACGCTCAATCTGGTTACGCCCTTCCGTTAACGTCCCCAGCAGCAGGTTCGAAATCTGGTCGTCCAGCAGATTAACTTCATCAACGTAGAGAACGCCGCGATTGGCTTCAGCTAGCAAACCTGGCTGAAAGACCGATTCACCGGTTTGAATGGATTTTGCCACATCCACAGAACCTAGCAACCGATCCTCGGTTACCCCTAAGGGGATCTGAATAAAGGGAGCCGGAATAACTTTGGTGGGTAAATCATCTAGATTCGTGGGATCCCCATGATCGCCAAAACGATCAACGGTAGCATCGTCCCACTCACGCATATTGGTCGGGTCAGCATTGGCATAGGACCCATCGATGATCTCAATTGGGGGCAGCAGCTGGTGCAACCCTCTAGCCAACACAGACTTGGCTGTGCCGCGACGACCAGCAATGACCACACCGCCTAACCCAGGATCCACCGCAGCCAATAGTAAAGCTAACTTAATTGCATCCTGGCCAACGACAGCCATCAGTGGAAATGTAGTGGGCGTATCCGCGAGGGCCTGCATCTTTTCTATCTACTCAACTTAATAGTTACTGTATCACTGCTTTTCAGCAATCGTGCCCACGAAAGTCGGCCACTTAGGAGGTGCAGGCTCAGATGTTCAGCCTTTAGAATTTGACTTACGCTGTTGCCAAGCTTATAAAAGGAACAATCTGTCCTTGCCTATCCGTACTCGACAGATTGATTCATCTCACCATGTAAGCAGCGCCAGACGATAAATCTCTGTGAGTTCCCGATGCCTGTTGCTGCCTGTAAACTACTGACCTATAAGGGCCAATACAGCACGTGCCAAATTAAGGTACCAGATATTGATGAAAAGTTGCCTGCCGTCAAAGTAAGTGGTCAATACTACAGCCGGTTTCGCCGGTTTGAAGACGCAGAGGCTGCCATGAAGGCATTGGCCAAACTGGCTCGAAATGGAGATGTGCTGGCATTAACCAAACAAAGCAAAGATAGCTACGTCATGTGGGCATTGGAACTAGAGGCCCAAGTTTTCAAAGGACCTAGAAAGGATGGGCGACGATGGCCAACGTGTGGACCAGCCACATGCTTGATACTGGGAGACGCGAAACAGTACCACCAGGGCTATATACAAGTCCCTGACCTGGCCGACCCCATGGTGGCTGTACATTATGACGATCAATTTTATAGTGTCTATCGGCCAGGATTGGCAGCTGGTGAGGCACTCAATTTAGCGGCCCAACTAACAGGTCGAGGCAATAATAGTGCGATCGCATCTACTTCAAAAGGATACGCCGTTTGCATGCTAGAGCCAGAAGCAACAGCCCATACCCCAGAGTGAAGTAAGTATCTAAAAAATAGAGTGTCGAATTCAATTTCAATAATTCAACACTCAATACTCAAATCTCACGACTCAATCCTTAACGTCGTCCTGGCAAAATAGGTTGCTCTACAGCATTACGGAAGCGCTGCACATCTTCGCTAAAGTCAATGGGTAAGACAGCGACCACGTTCTCGTGGGGACGAGGAATAATCACCCAAGTTTCTAGGACTCCACCGGGAGCATTTTCCGCAGCTTCCACCCCAGCTGCCATAGCCGCTTTGACTTCGGATACATCACCACGAATATTGATGCAGAAACGTGCACTACCTGCCCGAATGTAATTCACCAATGTGACTCGTCCTGCTTTCACCATCGCATCTGCGGCGGCTAGTACAGGGGGAAATCCCTTTGTTTCTAACGATCCTACTGCCTCAGGCATTGTCGCTCTCCTTAACTACGAGCCTAGATTGGCTTTGATTTTATAACTCCAACGTCTATTCTACGGGAGACACGGGGGCTTGAATAGCCACAACGGGTTGCGTTTGCTGAACAAACGTTTCAACCTTCGTAAAGTAGTCCGGCCCAGCCGTACTTGCCACATCGTTATGCCCTGCTTCGGGAACTAGCCACAGTGACTTGGGGGAGGGTGATGCAGCATAGAGTTGCTCTGACATCGCTGCTGCAGTTGTATCGTCTTCTAATCCATGGATATAGAAAACGGGTAGCTGCAGATGGGGCACTTTAGCAAGAGAATCAAACCGCTGGGTCAGAATCCAATTCACCGGCACCCAGTCATATTGCCCAGTTAATTGGACGGCCTGTAGCATTGAGCTAAAGGTACTTTGCACAATCAGCCCCGCTGCCGGGCGGTGGGTCGCTAGTTCGATGGCAATGGCTCCTCCCAAGGAATGGCCAAATAGCCACAGCTGCTGGTTCGGGATCTGCCGAGTTTCTGTGAGATAGCGATAGGCTGCGATCGCATCCTCATATACCCGATCTTCATTGGGAAAGGGGCCAGGACTGAGACCATACCCCCGATAGTCCACCATGAGCACGTTAAACCCCATCAACTGATAGCGATGGGCTAGCCCTAAATTTGCACCAATATTCTCGCTATTACCATGGAGATACAGCAACGTCAGTGCGCGTGCAGACAACGTTCCTGGTAAACCAGGTAGCCACCACCCATGTAACCCGTTACCAGGAGAAGATCTTCCTTCTGGGCTAATCCAAACTTCTTCGTAAGCTAACTGTTCGTCTGCTGGCGTTTGGGTTAATACAGATGTGGGCGAAAAGATCAGCTTCGTTTGATAAAAGTACAACCCAACACAAAATGCACCATAAATACTGGCAGTAGCTAAGGCCAGTGCCAGTAGACCTTTATAAACCATCATTTACAGCATTACCCAGAAACTCAAATATTGACCACAACTACAAAGACCACTCTTCTTGTAGCGCCTCTAGCTGCCATACGCGGGTCTCGGTGATTGCCGCCAGACAAGCCTTAACATCTCCAGCTGATGGCAAATTAGCCTCATACTCACAGTGGGCATCACGATAATCCAGCCAGGAAAGCTGAACATCCGTCAACGCCTCCCCTGCATCACCATCGGCTAACGCCTGCACAGCCTGATAAACCTCATTAAGCTCGGCATCGGCTGCCGCAAAATCAGTCTCGGCAGTAATCGTCTGTCGCAGCTCAGCAATACGATTATCCGTTATTTGCTCCATACAGCTAGCTTGAATCAGAGGCGCGATTGAACCACCTGCAAAACGATCACTCTCAAACGTGCACTCGGCGTCACGGAAGACAAGCCAACGTTCTTCAGCTCTAGTCAGCAAATCTTTTGAAGCCTCATTCAGACCTTGCTTCACCTCCTGATAGACATCATTGAGCGCCTTATCAGAAACGGCATAATTTTCAGCCGCGCACTGATTCATCTCCTGCTGGGTAGCCAATTGACCGCAGTCCTGTTTAGCTAAAGCTACCGGAGAAGCAGCAGGTGGCGGCGCAGCAGCCTCGTTGGACGAAGCAACCGGTGGCGTCACAGGCACCGTTTCAGCCGCTTCACCCTCGGTCGACTCGGCAGCAGATGAAGCCTCTTGATTAGTTGCTGTAGACGTATCATCAGCCCCATTGGTAGGCGCAGTCGTCTGCTCTGCGCGTCCGCAACTGACCAAAGCCAGGATTAATGCTATAGAGACTAGTTTGGACAATAGTTTATAAGACGATTTATCCATGGTTTCACAACACCAGCTCGCACCATTGGAGTGTAACGCACCCGCTTTTAGCTATGGAAAATCTAAAGAATAATCAGGGTTTCTAGCGTAGAACAGACCAAAAGCTATAGGTTGAGCGCAAGCTTCTTAACGGTGGGCTGACGGCCCAATGATTCCTGATTATTTCCTATGCAAATCGTCGCCTACCTTTACACAGATCCTCGTCTGGAACCCCCAGTCGATGCCAATCTGTGGGGCTGGGAGGTTGATCGCATCTACAAAGACACTCCCTTTGCCCCACAGCGCCCTCAACTCCAGGAACTATTAACCCACATCCAAACTGAGGCACCGGCCTATCTGCTAATACGACATCTTGATGAATTAGGGGATTCCTTAACATCGGTCGCTGAAAATCTCACGCTCATCGAAACGGCAGGAACGGTGGTGATTGCCACAGAACAGGACTATCAGACAGCCGCAGCTGGCACAACTCACCCGCAGCTACCCATAGTCCTCGCTCAAGTACAAGCCAATCAACGCCAACGCCGTATTCGCCAAGGACATGCGGCCAAACGGCTAAAGGCCCTGCCACCGCCAGGCAAAGCCCCCTATGGCTACCGCCGTGGCAAGCAAGGCTACATCATTGACCGAGCCACTGCGCCGATACTAAAAGCCTTCTTTGAACAGTTTTTGTTATACGGTTCTCTGCGAGGCGCAGTGCGTCATATCGCGAAGCAATATGGTAAAAAAGTATCCGCCTCCACTGGGCGACGCTGGCTAGAACATCCCATCTATAGAGGTCACACCCGCTATGGTGATGGCGGCATCATCCTCAATACCCACCGTCCTCTTTTAGATGCCACCGAAGCAGCCCAGATCGATCGCCTACTACGCCGAAATAGTGCATTACCGTCTAAAACAGCGAGTGCGCCGCGTTCTTTAGCGGGTCTAGTTAGCTGTCAACAGTGCCAGGCAAAATTTACAGTGAGTCGGGTCAGTGCACCCCGGCGCGCTAAAGACTACACCTATATGCGGGTGACCACCTGCCCAGAGAAATGCAAAGCTCTACCCTACGAAGAGCTGCTAGCTCAGACAATTCAGACTATTTGCCACGACCTGCCTAAGGCGGTGGCTCAGCTCTCTATGCCAGACCAAAGTCCTAAAAATGCGCTAGAGGTTGCGATCTCAACACAAGAAGCCATCCTCAACCAGTTGCCTCAGCTAGTAACCGACGGCATATTAGACCAGACAACAGCTGATCTACGGGCCTATAGCGTGCGCACCAAAGTTGCCCAACTTACTCAGCAACTGGCCCAATTACCCCCAGTCAATCTTAAGGAACTCGCTCAAGCGGTTAGCATCCCTCAATTCTGGGAAGATCTCTCAGAACCAGAACGCCGCTTTTTCTTTCGCGAATTCATCCGTGACATACAGGTTATCCGTTCAGGAAACAGCTGGACACTTCAGGTATTATTTGCCTTCTAGTCAACAACTTTAGTTGTTGACTAGAAGGCAAATAATAAAGAGAGCACCTAAGCACCATGGCGAGACAGACAGACATTGCATGGACATCTCTCTAAACGATTGCACAAACAAAGTTAAGTATATTAGCGGATACATACTGAGAGAAAGACACGACGAGGCCTGTAAGATCCGCAAAAATCCTGAGGACAACACCACAACAATAATTAATCCTTGCTGGAAATTCTATAAAAGTCTCCTTAAAAGCTACGAGATGGCTCAAATCTTCATACACAACATGCGTATTCATCCGCATTTCGACAACATTTTTAGGCATTAAATTTGACATACAAGGGTCAAGAACTAAGTCACAAGACGTCAACAAAACAATCATGAATCAATTCAATATCCGTGCTGCACTAGGCATGGCAGTCATAGTGAGTGCGATAGGAGCAGCACCCACCTATGCCTTCACCCTAACAGGGGCATCAGCAAGCTTCGACAACGCACGATTAGTAAACGGCAAAACTGTTGGTAGAGCGGCTAACAACAGTGATTTTGCCGACTATGAGCAAGCGGCTTTTACTAAAGACTCAGATAACTATGTTGAGTTTTTTGATTACAACGGGGTCAACCAAGTGCGTTGGGGCGATCCTGTCTATGACTACTACAGCTACTCCAAAACGCAAGAAGCAGGTCATCGAAAAATATCGGACTATGGGTCCTACCGCACCAGCAACGGTTATCAATATTATGGATCCCATAAAGACCGAACAGCTCAAAAAAGTGGTCTTGGTTTCGCGGGTGTCAGCAATGTTGATTTAGGTGTAGGTGAGATTTTCAATCTTGGTACTCTCAAGCACTACAACAACACAATTTGGTCAGATGGTCGCATCGCAGAGAAAACCGATTTCAGCCTAAAATTAGGCTTTGGCGATACTGGTCTAGGTGACCAGACCTTCAACTTCGCCCTTAACATTGATGAGACTAGCAATAATCCTAATAATCATGCGGGCGGCCAATGCCCATATCAAACCACTGGCTCTGGCTGTTCTGATAAAATCACCTGGGATTTTGCCATTGACTCTGAAAGTAGCTTTGAGTTTGAAGGTGAAGAATACACCCTTGAGCTAGTAGGCTTTAACGACACGCCTAACTTCGATGCTGGCGGCGTAACAGACTTTATCTCCCAAGAGAATGGCACTAGTCAGGCTAGTCTGTTTGCTCGCATCGTTAAAGTAGACGACCCTGATAATCCTGATGAGCCCACCGCTGTGCCTGAGCCAGGAGCGCTGCTAGGAATAGGCGCATTGGGATTGCTCTTGCATAATACCCGCCGCCGCCAACAAGAGGCTGCTATTGCTGAGGCTTAACAAAGCCCCAATCGCCACTGGCAAACGTCTCTGCAACAGAGCAAAAACCCCAGACCTAAGAACTTTTTGTTTCTCAGGTCTGGGGTTTTCTTAGCTATGGCAATCTGTTCTTGCTTACCCTTGTGACGGTTCATCCAGCATCAAAGGATACCAAGGCTCACGATCATTTAACTGCCAAATAGAAATTACTAGAGCGCTGGCCACTGCCAACCAAATCACCATGGGCAATAGCAGCTGGCCTGCCAAGGGCACAACTTGCCAGTAACTCACGGTAACGACAACAGACGAAACCAACGGTCCAAGAATAACCACAGGCACCGCCAAGCCCAGACGCCCTTCCACCGTGAAGACTGTATTCCAGGTATCTCCCAAGGCTAAATGGATAATAAAAATAGCTAGGGGCCATGTTAAGTAGGTCTGGCCTAAAGCTTGCCACACTAGATAAGAGGACACCACCCGTAAGACACCAATGCTCATCCAAACAATCGGAAACGCCAGGGGAGGAGGAGCCCAGCCAGGACGTTTGACATTACTGTAGGTGGTGCGAGTTCGTGCATTGTTCAAAGGGGAAAACAGGCGGGACCGAATGGCTAGCACAATAAAAAATGCGATCGCAGCTCCCACTTTGACCGTTTCAGACCATGCCTGGGTCAGCTGCTGTAATCCCCACAAACTGATGATCATCAGTCCAATTTGCGCCAGGGTGCCAACGACATATCTCCCTAAAGCAGACCAGTCAGCTTGACGCCCCTCTGCGGCTGGCAGCTGCGTTGCATCGTCTAGACGCACACCCATGATGGCATTCACCATCGACTCCACCTTGCCAAACAGGTTCGTTTTTTCCGCCATAGTCGCTGCTAAGTTACTCCCATTACTATCTATCATGATTGCCGCTACTATTTGGGGAAAGAGCAACCCAACCAAAAACGGCAGTTCATGGCAAATGTTCGGTTTGAGCGCGTTACTAAACAGTATGACAACGGCTTCGTCGCGGTTAAGGATCTAAATTTAGAAATTTGCGATCGCGAATTCTTAGTCCTTGTGGGGCCTTCAGGCTGTGGCAAAACCACCTCTCTGCGCATGTTAGCAGGGCTGGAAAGTATCAGCAGTGGTAACTTATACATCGATGAACGCCGGGTCAATGACTTACCGCCCAAGGATCGAGACATCGCCATGGTGTTCCAGTCCTATGCCTTATACCCCCATATGAGCGTGTTTGATAACATGGCGTTTAGCCTCGAACTTCAGGGCGTGCCTAAGGCAGATATTCGTAAGCGGGTGCAGCAGGCAGCTCAGCAACTGGGCATTGATAGCTTACTCGAGCGCAAACCCAAACAACTGTCCGGTGGTCAACGCCAGCGAGTGGCCGTGGGTCGTGCCATTGTGCGTAACCCATCAGCTTTCCTAATGGATGAGCCCCTATCTAATTTAGATGCCAAACTACGGGTACAGGCTCGAGCAGAGCTGAATAAACTTCACAAACGATTGGGCACCACATTTATCTACGTTACCCATGATCAAGTAGAAGCCATGACCATGGGAAGTCGTATTGCCATTATGAATCAAGGCATTCTACAGCAGGTGGATACGCCCCAAACAATCTATGAAAAGCCTAACAACATTTTTGTAGCAGGATTTCTGGGCAGTCCATCAATGAATTTCTTGGATGCCACCCTTAGACGCCATGACAACAACTTATTAATTAAAACTGATAGTTTTAGCTTACCACTATCAAGAAACAACGACACTATCCACCCTTACATCGACCACTCAGTTACTCTTGGTATTCGTCCAGAAAGCATTTACCACCCTGACTATTTGCCTCCTGGCATTACACCTGTAGACATTCAAGCTGAGGTATCCGTGGTTGAACTTATGGGGCATGAATTAATTGTTTACGCCACCTTAACCGATGGTAGCGAGATTGTTTCCCGCCTCGATCCAAGAGCCGTTATTGTGCCAGGGGAAATCATTACCCTACAGCTCGATCAAAATCGCATCCACCTCTTTGATAACGAAACAGAACAAACAATTTAGCGGACATTTGACTGTCAGCACAGGCTCGGTCAGCCACCTCCTCAAAACAACAGTGTCTATTTTTGTTTTTTCCACAACCGTAATTTATCCAATCTAGAAGGTATAACTTGATCACTAAAATGTGTAGTTTTCTGCACATTTTTTTGCGTAAGAATACTAAGATATAAAGTTATGAATACCTAACCTACGCAATTTAACTAGCTCTAATAAAGAGTCCGTGAACTGAAGTGGTCAATTTAGTTCTAAGATGTGAATATTAATCAAGGTTAATACAAGCGTAATCAGCCGCCAACTACCATGTCCCCTGACGGTCTTTCGATTAGCTATTCCCAACCGACCTTGGCTACAAGGCAAGATGCTATTGAGCAAGCGGTTGCGAATCTAATGCAGCACGCCCAGCATCTACGAATCAAAAAACTCTTGTTTAGCGTTTGTTATGGGACGTGGGAAAACGAGGCTGCCGTACTAAGCAGTGTTCCGATGAGTTCGTTGGTATCAATTTTGTTGGGACGCTACTCTACCCTGCAACAATGCCGCAACAGTCTCTACCAAAAAGCAAATAACCTGAATCGTAAAAAGGTTTACATTGCGATTGCAAACGTTATTTTATACTATCTGCGCAACGTATTTCTTCCCCAAACACCACTCTCCCCATCTACGGATCAACAAGCTGATAATCTAGCCGCCTCGGTACAATCACGGGCTAAATCGGATCTTTACCAGCCTGTAATCAATGAACTCAAAAAATCAGATAATTTAGGCGTTATTAAGACGTTTCTGGGGTATCTAGGACAGTCCCCTGGGAACATCGCTGACACAGCTAGTACTGATTTACTGAGTCTTGTGCAGTTGGCCCATCGCCAAGCACCAACGCCTTTAGAACTAAAGCAGCGTTTATTGGGGATCTTAAAGCATCAGAGGCATCTGCCCTCTTTTACTCACTCGCAGATAGTAGCCCGACAAATTTTAAGGGCATTTCGCTCTCTTTACGTCACTGGACCTGCACCAGTGGTCACCACACCTGATAGCCTCACCACGTTGGAGCAAGCCCTCTCCAGTAAATGTGATCCCGACAAAGTCCGAGTACTGCTTTATTCCATTCTTTACGGTCCCTATGCAGACAGCCCGCTACAACGGCAAATCTTGCAAGCCAAAACACTACGCGATCTTTTAGAGGAAACGTTTGACTACTGCCCGACCTACGGTGACTTTGAAAGCAAGCTGACAATCCTGGCCCACTGTTTGGAAACATCCGATGGCCTGAATCGAGCCCTCAAGGTCATGCTGGTCTCGTTATACCGCTATTACACTAAGGACAAAAAGCTATCGGTATAAAATAGTCGGTATAAAATAGCTTGCTTGTTTATTAGTGGGCCTATTATTCAGCAGGTGTCCGCTTGCCGAGTAGCTTTTCTCGTAGATGCTTGATGCGATCGCGAAACTTAGCCGCTTCTTCAAAGTCCAGCTCCTTGGCAGCCGCTTTCATTTGCTTCTCCAGCTGACTAATGAGTTCCGGGATATCTTCCAGGGCAAGATCGTCACTATGCTCATAAACTTCTTCCAATTCTTGGGCATTGAGACGCCGTGATACCTCCAAAAACGAGAGAATAGCGTTGCTCTTCCGTCGAATAATGGGCTTTGGCACAATGCCATGTTTTTCGTTGTAAGCCTTTTGAATTGCCCGTCTACGCTCAGTTTCGTCAATGGCCCTAGCCATACTGCCAGTCAGATTATCAGCATAGAGAATCGCCTGCCCCTGAACGTGTCTGGCGGCTCGACCCATGGTCTGAATCAGGGATCGCTCCGCCCGTAGAAACCCCTCTTTATCCGCATCTAAAATCGCTACCAACGAGACTTCAGGTAAGTCCAACCCTTCCCTTAGTAGGTTTACTCCCACTAACACATCAAAGTTACCGTTACGCAAATCTTGAATAATCTCAATCCGCTCAATAGAGTGAATCTCAGAATGTAAGTAACGGACTCTCACCCCATGTTCGTCAAAATACTCAGTGAGATCTTCTGCCATCCGTTTGGTCAACGTAGTCACTAGGGTGCGCTCACCCCGCTGAGCCCGATCCTGAATCTCTCCTAATAGGTCATCGACCTGCCCTGTAGTGGGTCGTACAAAAATCTCAGGGTCTAACACCCCAGTAGGACGAATAATCTGCTCCACAACCCGTTGTTCAGAGATTTCCAGCTCCCACTCACCCGGTGTAGCAGATACAAAAATACAGTTTTTGACCTTTTGCCAAAATTCTTCTGCTTTCAGAGGGCGATTATCAGCAGCGCTGGGTAACCGAAATCCATGATCGATTAAGACTTTCTTACGAGCCTGATCACCGTTGTACATCCCCCGCAACTGAGGAATCGTAACGTGGGACTCATCAATCACCAACAGCCAATCTTCAGGAAAGTAGTCCAAAAGACATTCGGGGGGATCTCCTGCGTGGCGTCCGGCTAGATGGCGAGAATAGTTTTCGACGCCATTGCAGTAACCCACCTCCCGCAGCATCTCCAGGTCATATTTAGTGCGTTGCTCTAGACGCTGAGCTTCGAGTAGTTTACCTTCTTTTTCTAGCAACTCCAGCTGCTCTCTGAGTTCTTCTTGAATGCCGTTACACGCTGCTTCTAACTTATCGTCCGGGGTCACAAAGTGGCGAGCCGGATATATGTTGAGGGCTTCCATACTCTGAATTGTCGCCCCAGTCACCGGGTCTACATAGCGAATGGCATCAATTTCATCGCCGAAGAACTCCACTCGGATAATGCGATCCTCGTAGGCCGGACCAATTTCTAACACATCGCCTTTCACGCGAAATCGTCCTCGACCTAAGTCGATGTCGTTGCGCGTATATTGCACAGAGGCCAAATCCCGCAGTACCTGCCGCTGGTTTATTTCCATGCCTACCCGCAGCGGGATCGATGCCTTTAGATATTCTGTCGGGATTCCTAAACCATAGATACAGCTGATGGAGGCCACCACAATCACATCCCGCCGTTCAAATAGAGAACGGGTGGCAGAGTGTCGCAGCATATCGATTTCTTCGTTAATCGATGCGGTTTTGGCAATGTAAGTATCTGTAACCGGGATATAGGCCTCAGGCTGATAGTAATCGTAATAACTGATGAAATACTCAACGGCATTGTCTGGGAAAAATTCCCGCAGCTCGTTACAGAGCTGTGCTGCCAGCGTTTTATTGTGAGCTAGAACCAGGGTGGGGCGTCCTATGGTATCGATGACCCGAGCAACCGTGTGAGTCTTCCCGGTACCGGTCGCTCCCAATAGAGTTTGATATTGACCTCCAGCCTCTAAGTAGCTAATTAAACCTTCAATTGCTTTGGGTTGGTCACCCTTGGGTTCAAAGGGAGCTTGAATATCGAAGTCATTCATGGGCGGCTGGCGCTAAGAAGGCACGTACTTCACTGAAACCATCAACACAAAGGTAGACTTTACGATCTTAAAAGTAATGTCTAAAATTCGCACAGCTGTTTTTAGCCATCATCTACCGCAATGGCTTATACCATGACAGTTTCACAGGTGGGGTTCTAAGTCTTTACCATTTTCCAGAACCGCTACCCTAGGAAAGACAGGGCCGATCCTAGTCGACCCGATTAGACACACTTGATAGCTCACCGTGGGGGTATCTATGAAAATCTGGCGTTGGGGATGTATTGGACTAGTAGTTGCAATCAGTGCCTGCGGTCCTGGCGAACAAGCGACCGCTCCAGACAGCCCTGGTCCAAATGGCGCAGACGTGACCACCACCGCAGCTGCAACCGCCGCCTGCGATCCCATGGAGAGTCAGGTACCGCTACAGGCTGCCACTGAAGTAGACCTACCCTTCGAGCGCTTTGACTTTCGACCAACTGAGGTAGAAGCTACTGAGTCAACACTGATCTTTAGGGGAAGGCGCTATGGGTTTACGTTTTGTAAACGCGATCGCACCTGGGGCGTAGAGGCCCTGGAAGTTGCCCCACCTGTGGAGGAAGACTACGCTGAATATTTCGAATCCCTGGGTGATCCAGACTATGAAACCATAGCCAGCCAAGAGCAAAGTTATCAAGCACGGGTCCGCCTTGACGCCTCCTGGGTTGAAGGATCGGAAACCCTTGAGAATGATCTAGAACAGGTAATTTTTGAACTGATCAAACCCGGGGATAGCGAGCCTACGGCTCAAGTCCTATATACCAACACTGACATCATTGAACGTGAACTAGGGGCAACGGCGGGTGTGCCAACCATCACTCAAACCCTAGTGACCGATGATGCTCTGTGGTGGTCCATTGGATTTGAGCAAGGTGAGGGAGCCAGTGGCATTGCTACAGTGGTGCAATATCAGCTCGATCAGGATGAAATTGTCCTCTGGCAACCATCTGAACTCGGAAATGCTCAAATTACCGATCTGGCCCTGACAACGGCAGACGATGAGGCCACCCTCTGGTTGGGTACCCAATACTCAGGGGAGGGCAATCCATTTCTCCCAGCCAAAGGCTTGGTAGCATTCCGTCCAGCAGACAATACAGTGAAGACGTATACCGTTGAGAACAGTCCGCTCATTGGAGCCATCCCCACTCGACTCTGGGCTGAAGAAGAAATATTATGGGTGGCCACCGCTAATGGCGTATGTGAAATAGACTGGACAGCGATTGATACGAATGATAGTTGGGCCTGCTGGCGCTTTATAGCCAGGACTGATATCCCAACCGATCAGGATTTGTATGCCAGTCTGCTAGCTGAAACACCTATGGAACAGCTAGATGGTACAACAACGGTAGAGGTGCTGTGGTTAGCAGACACTGACATCAGCACCCCCGAATCTTCAGTGCGATACGAAATTAGCTACGAACCAGGCATTACCACTGAAATCAGCCAAGGTGCCGACTATTATATGGGTCCAGAAGAGAATCCGGACGATGGATATTTTTGGTGGCCAGGTCAGGACTGGAGCTGGAATGGAGAACGCTTTGTGCGTCCATGGGATCAGGTCGCTGTGAATTATGTGGGTGGTGGTCCCCAGGGGATTGGCCCCACTGAATATGAGAGTTTTGTTGCCGATTGGCAAGCAATGCGGGGGGAGTTTGAATTATTGACCCTGACGCCTGACGTTACAGAAATCATCTATTACTCTGCCTGGATTGACGGAGAAGATCTGGAACCTTGGGTAACAGTGACTGAGGCGGCGAATGCTCCCCTTGATACGGCAAATCCGACAGATGTGGTACTGACAGATTTGAAAAAGGCGGCGCAGAGTAATTAGCAAAGATCTTACGAAATCCGAATTCATTAACCCCCGCTTAAAAGTGAATAACCCTGTAGGGGTACTCCCTTGTGGATACCCTTCGATATCGGGGGTAGGTAACCAGGATTTTGCATTATTATCGTTGGTTAATCTGATTTCTCATGCTCAAAATTCATCATCTCTATGTTGTATTTGCATAGGTATGAGAATCTCGTATACATCAATGTTTTATGATGAGCAACAACGTCTCAACAGATGTGCCATCATGCCGGGGCATTAGTCTTGGCATGGTGTTTTAACTCACCCCCATGAGAGATAGCAATGTTTTAGAGGTAGACTCTACAACATCCTAAGTGATAGCCGCAAAGAGCTGAGACCATTCGATGGCAGGCGGTCGTGGCCCCTGATTAATGATTTCGAAAGTTTGCTGCTCAGTGACGAGATGCTGCAAGCACTCAACACAGACAGCAGCCACATCTTTGCGGCTGGTCTGGCCAAGCAATCGATCTCCAACCCCTAAAACCACACCTTGTTTTCCACCAGTGGAAGCCTTGATCAGGGTATTGAGATCGTAGGAGGTGTAAGGACCATCAATCAGTCGGCCTGGACGGATAATGGTGTAGCGACAGCTTGAACCACGCAGGGCAGCTTCGGCAGCTGTTTTAGCATCTAAGACACCATACGTATTGAGCAGGCTGAAGGGAAACTCTTCTTTACGCTCCACACCTAGGGAAGAGACTAGAACAAAGCGCTGTACCGCACTCTTCTTAGCAACCTCAATCAGGTTTTGTACACCCTGGCCATCGGCAATTGCTGGAGAGTTTTTTGTATGGCGCTGGCGATAGTCAGTATCAAGAAAAATACGTCCCCACGCTAAGAACTGCTCCAGGGGCTGGGCAGGTAAATCCACTTGCCATTTATCTGAAGGAAACGCCGTTGTGCCACTGCAACAGAGGATGGCATCGATTCTGTCCAAGGCAGCCGTTAACGTATCGAGCAATCGCAAGTCTGCCTGCACCAGGTCTACCCGATCGCCAAATAGTGAACGGGCTTTGACAACATTGCGGGTTAAGGCCCTAACCTCGTAGCCCTGACCCAGGGCATAGGCTACGGCTAACTGACCGACCCCACCGGTAGCACCGGTGACCAAAATTCGCTGCATACTCGGTACTGAGATCGCAATAAACTCCTTCCCTCTCAGTTAACCTTAAAACAGCAGCACCACTCAATCAAAGGTGGCTAGCCCCAATCCAGCCGATTAAAATTTAGGAACCACCGGACCCCCTAAGGACCACCCTTAGGCCCCCCTAAGGACCATCTGCCCCCACATTGCTATGCCTCAACTTCGTCAAACTTGGGATAACCAGCATTTCTTCAAAGGTACCGACGATCCCCAGATTGCAACCGCTATCGCTGAGATTAGGGACAACGTTGGGCAAATCTCCATGGCCTGTGCCCCGTTTGCAGAATACATTGACAGTGCGGAAACACTGCCTGAACCAGAGTTTGACACCCTGCTTGACTTATTACGCGGCATTCACCAAACCCGCACAGAGTTGAACAAACAGCTGGGCAATGTGCGCACTTACATCACGACGGCCCTGAGCGTAGATGCCCAGGACACCCATGCCAGCGCCATCATGCCCACACTGCAGCAGATCAGCGCAGAGGTGAGCCAGGCACTCACCCCCATGCAGGTGTTTCTCAATCGGGTTCGCTCTGAATTTGTGGCAGCTGTGGTCGCGGATCCGGTCTTAGTAGAAATGGCTTTTTTACTGGTACATCAACGCAAACTCAGAGATCAGCTGCTCAGTGTTGCAGAAGAGAATTTAATTACAGGCCTGGCGGTAAACGGTCTGCATACCTGGGGCAATCTCTACACAGAGCTGGCGGGTACCCTTAAATGCACAGTTAACGGAGAAACCATGGGTCTGGCAAAAGCCGCTAATTTGCAAAGTGACCCCAACCGAGAAACTCGACAGGCCGCCTGGAACGCGATCCGTAACGCTTGGACTGGCCATCAACAAACTGCATCCACCATTCTCAACGCCATCAACGGCTGGCGACTAGAAGAAACGCAGAAACGGGCTCAGGTGCGTGAACTCCATTATCTAGACCGCAGCTGTCATCAAAGCCGTATTGAGCGGGCTACTCTAGATGCGTTGATGGCAACCACCTATCAGCAACGTTCCATTGGGCAACGCGCTCTGAAGGCCATGGCACAGGTGCTCAACATTCCCCAGATGGCACCGTGGGATTTACAAGCCCCAGCGCCTACCATTGGCGAGCCCAAAACAATTTCATTTGACGCAGCCATTACATTGATTGCCGATGCGTTTCGACAACTAACCCCAGAAATGGGCGACTTTGCCGTGATGATGGCTGAGCAGGGCTGGATTGATGGGAAACCTACCCCCAACCGAGCCACTGGAGCTTACTGTACTCGGTTTTCCGACCCCCGTGAACCACGTATCTTTATGTCCTATGCGGGCACGATGACCAACGTCATTACCCTGGCCCATGAACTGGGTCATGCCTGGCATAACTGGGTCATGCGTGATCTGCCCCCCATGCAAACCTATTACTCCATGACCTTGGCGGAAACTGCCAGTATCTTTGCTGAGACCTTAGTGCGTGATGCTCTGCTACAGCAAGCTGAAACACCGGCTCAAAAGTTAGAGATTCTCTGGCAAAATGCCCAAAGTGCAGCGGTCTTTTTGCTAAATATTCCAGCTCGGTTTGAGTTTGAGAAACGACTGGTTGAAGCACGGAAACAGGGTGTTGCGATCGCGCCTGCGCTCAAGACCATGATGGCTGATAGCTGGCAACTTTGGTACGAAGACAGTCTTTCAGACTATGACGACATGTTTTGGGCTACTAAGCTACATTTCTCTATTTCTCAACTGGGCTTTTACAACTATCCTTACCTATTTGGCTATCTCTTTAGCCTCGGCATTTATGCCCAGCAAGACAACTATGGAGCCGATTTTAACACCCTCTATACTCAAATTTTACGAGACACTGGCAGCATGACAGCAGAAGAGTTAGTAACTCAGCACCTACAGCAAGACATCTCACAATCTCAGTTTTGGAAAGCCAGTCTGAGCATTGTTGAAAAGAGTGTTGCCTCATTTGAACAATTGGTTGACAACTGATGCCGTTGTGCTCGCCAGAATTTCTTGTGGAGACTATCCCGATGAACGTGCCTAATGGCGCTAACCTAGTGAAGCACTTCCGCGCATCTGGCATATAGGGCAGATTCACCATGGTCACCAGCACGTCCCTCGACTGGATTTTTTTTGACTGTTTCAATACCCTGATCGACGATTTTGATACCTCTGGCTATGAAGCAGGGTTAGCACCCATGTATCAGGTGCCAGTGACAGCCGGGCTCTATACAGACATTGAAGATGTACGGGCTGATTACCACCGCTGGCGGTTAGAGTATATTGCTGGCAAACCCCATGAGCAAACCTTACAGGAGCGGTTTCGCAATCTATTGGCAGTCTATCGCCCTGAGGCAGATACGGCGCTAGTTGACCAAGTGCTCGCAGAAATGGAAGTTCAGTTTATGGAGTGCTTTCCCGCTACACTCAGACTACCTGCTGGCGTAGAAAGCATGCTGCAACGCTGGCAAGACCAGGTGTCCATGGGGGTAATCTCTAACTTTTTCTTAGCAGATTGGCCTGGCAAAATGCTGGAGCGCTATGGCCTGAACGCATATTTTCAGTTTGTACTGGACAGTGCCGAATGTGGCAAGCGCAAACCGAGCGATACCATCTATCAAATGGCTCTAGAAGCAGCCGGAAATCCAGCCCCTGAGAGAGTATTGTTTATTGGCGATCATTTAACCAATGATGCGATCGCGCCTCAGCGGTTGGGAATGCGATCCATTTACTTTGATCGCTCGGCTGAACGCGCCTCGTCATCGGCTGCACCAGCTGACATCAAAGCCATCACTCACTGGGATCAATTTATCCCTTACCCTTAATAGAACGCAGGAAAACCATTATTCATGCAATGTGGCAAAAAAATACGACTAAGGTATAAGGCTAAGTCTGACACATCTTGCTACGGGCGAGGGCAATCTACATAGAGGCACCCTAGAGAAAGACAAATGTAGCGAAAAATGCCACCGTGTAATTAAGGTGTTTTTTAAATAAAAATAAAACTTAAATTATTTTCGTCATAGATAATTAAAGCACTAGCCAGATATTAACCGTCTTTATTATGAGCCAAGTCCCGCAGGCCGCAGTCATTATTACTAACCAATAAAATTAATTATACAAAGTTAAATGCCTCTTAAACTCTCTAGGATCGCCAGTGTAATTCTGTCTGCAGTGATGATATCGGCCCCATTGACTGGGGTTGGTCGTCAAGTAGCCAAGGCTGACACCACAGCTTCACCTGCGACTAATGAGGTTAAACCCAAAGCACCAGAGGACAAGGCATCACAGACAAAGCCAGAGCAAAAATCATCGGCAACCGCTGAAATTAGTCCCAAAACTCCAAAGAGCAAGCCATCAAAGCCAGAGCAGCCTCAATCATCTGCGACAACCAAGACGTCAAGAAACTCAACCTCGCCAGCTCCCATTGAACCCTTTATCCAAGCTGATGCTGTGGCGTTAGGACAGTGGTTAGTCACCAAAACCGTAAAAAACCTGGTAGACACCCCCGCAGATAGTGCCGCTAAGCCAGCAACACAGCCTAAAAAACCAGACGGTTGGCCCAGCCCATCTAACAGAGCCGCATCTGCTGCCAAACCACAGCCCGCTGCCCAACCGCAAACACCGACTCTACCAAAAGTCGCGGTGCGCGCGTTACCCCCTGAACCCTCTAGCAATCCCACGATTGATAACTACACAGAAATGCGAGTCGCTTTGACGAAGCAGGCTCCTGATGTGTCAATCGCTGCATCCGAAGGGGGGGTGCTCGTGAGCACCAACGGCGAACTTGTGGAAAATGTATCAGCGGGTATTAGCTATCAAATCAGTGCTGACGAGCGAGGGCTATTTGTAAATGGCCAACCGGCCCCAACAGCCCTCTGGGTTGAACCAGATAATGGTTATGTAGCGGTTGGCAATCGGTGGTATCGCGGACGCTTACTGCTGTTATGGCAAAACGGCGGAGTCATGGCTGTAAATTACGTCATGCTTCAGGAGTATTTATACAGCGTAGTTGGAGCTGAAATGTCTGCCAGTTGGTCTTTAGAAGCCTTAAAGGCCCAGGCCGTTGCAGCGCGTTCCTATGCCATCGTACACACCGTTCGCCACCAGCGAAGAACCTACGACTTGGATGATACGCAACGGTATCAAGCTTATAAAGGTATTGCCACGGAAGCTAGCTCCACCCAGCAGGCCGTCCATGAAACATCCGGAGAATTTATTAGCTATGGCGGTGGTGTGGTGGAGTCATTATACGCGGCTAATCAAGATATTGTTGACGATGCCCATAGTGGGTACGGGATGAGTCAAACCGGAGCCCTAGATTTGGCAGAACAGGGCTATCGCTATTATGAAATCTTGTCTGCATACTATCCTGACACATCGGTAGGACGCATTGACATTGGTGAGTAGGGTCACTCACTGCTTAAGAGACTTTGACGCTCTTACGTGCCAGGTTACAGGTTAGATTTTGCCCTTCGATCACCACCGGCCCTAGCACGGTATGAACAAGTAGCCGAGTAGCATCAGCTTTAATTACTGACTGTAGATTAGCCGGAACCTTAGGTCTCTGGAGGGGTTCCGAGTGATTAGCCACCAATTCATCATGATAGGGATATTTGCTAGCCACTAATGTGTCCTTGGCATGGCGTTTTCGGACATTGACACGCAGTCGCTGTCTTTGCGCATTACGATCTAGCCACACCACAGTATCTGCCAGGGACAGGATTTGTTCTCCGCGCCAGGTTTTGACATAGATCGTCCCGGTATCACACAGCATGTGTTTAACCGGATACCATTGCTTGTGGCACAGCAGCAGAATATCCATCAGCTGCATACTACGATGGTTGACCCACCACGTTTTCCAAAAAACAGACGCTGCCTCACAGTGAATCTGATACCCTGCTGGCACACTATGGTGATCATATTGTGCAAACGTTGCCTTAGACGAGCGCGCCTGTTCCAGACTGAGCGGAATAAACCCTGCTTCAAGGGCAAACTGATGGAGCAACGCCCAATAATCAGAACTTAAACGGATGACAATATGGGGACACTTAGTCGTGAATCGCCCTTTGGCTAATAGCAATCCTTGGGTGGTGAGCAACTGAATCTCATCCAAAGCCTTCTCTACACGTAGCTCGCGATTGGCTAAAAGAGATTCTTCTCCCCTCAGAAATGTTTTAATCAGAGCACTATTATCTATGGCGATTTTCATGAACAGTTTTATGGTGTAGTAGACAGCCGTTGCAACCGACGTGCCGCAACTAGGTCAAGGAAATTTTTTCGCCTGTAAGTTTATCCATAGAATCTTACAGTTAATCTCGATATTATTGAGATCGACTACAGTATTCCCACCTGACTAAAGGATGACAGCGTCTGATTAATGCTCTTCCTTTCTTTTTGGCAAAATCACGGACATCGTTAACAACATAACTGCAACAATATCCGTGAATATAATGAGGCCATGAGATATTTTCGACCCGTTATTACAACAGCCACTGGCCATCAGCCTAGCCCCTACCGATCCCCCAACCAATCCATCATCAAGCTCAATAGCAATGAAAACCCCTATCCCCCCTCGCCAAATGTACTGAAACGTCTAAACACGTTTGATGGGGAATGGTTACGCCGTTACCCCGATCCCTATTCGCAAGAATTCTGTCATGCAGCGGCAGCGGCGTTAGGCATTCCTTCAGATTGGATTATCGTTGGCAACGGCTGTGATGATCTGCTCAATATATTGATGAGGGCCTGTATAGATGAGACACGAACGGTTGTTTATCCAACGCCCACCTATAGCCTTTATCGCACTTTGGCCCAGATCTGTGGCGCTCAGATTATTGAAATCACCTACGATACACAATTCTCTCTACCACTGGAGAAAATTGTGCAAGCCGATGGAGCTCTCACGCTCATAGCATCACCCAATAGTCCATCGGGTCATCAGATTCCCATGGCTGAGCTCCGGCAGTTAGCCACCACCATTCAGGGGCTATTAGTGATTGATGAAGCCTATGTGGACTTCGCAGAAGAATCGGCGTTAAGTCTGACGCAAACCCATGGGAATGTTCTGGTACTGCGAACCCTGTCTAAAGGCTATAGCCTGGCAGGACTACGATTGGGCTTTGGCATCGCTCAACCTGCATTACTCGCAGATTTATTTAAGGTGAAAGATAGCTATGGAGTGGATGCGATCGCAAATTGTGCTGCTGCTGCCGCCATTGCCGATCAGACCTATAAAAATCAGTGTGTAAACCAAATCAAATTAGATCGACATCACCTCACCTTAGCCCTACGCAAGCTAGGCTTCCAGGTGCCACCATCCCATGGCAACTTCGTCCTGGCCACCCATCCAGAAGCGCCAAGGCTCCATGACGCCCTTAGGGAGCATGATATTTGGGTACGCCACTATCCCCAAGCCCATTTAACCAACAAGCTTCGGATTACTGTGGGCACGCCAGAGCAAAATCAGCGGCTTTTACAGGCGCTAACAAACTTACTATAAGAAGTCAGCAGGGGGATGGGGGGTTCCCAAAAAGAAAGCCGAGAATACTCCACCTTTGGACAATGTAAAGCATTAACACAATTAGATACATTAATGGATGAAACTAAACCCTAGAGCAACACTGAGAACCATGCATCCTTCACAGAGAGCATAAGCATCTTGAGCGAGAAGCGTATCTTATCTGGGCTAGCTTAGCGGGAATCCCAGTGTCTCTAAATATCCTGTCACACAAGTCTCCTAAGTTCTTTTACTTAGGAGACTTTTTTATAACCCAAACAACCATTGTCAAATGCCACTCGTTACCCTACAACAAGACAAAACAAACATATATTTACGATCTTTTCACTTTAGATAGAATTAAGGCGCTTGGGCTTAAATGATCACCCTCTTACCCCATCACTCATGCACCCATCTACAGCCCCAACATAGGTCTTTATTTTTGTGCAGCCCCCTAACTCGTGCCTGTAAGCAGTCCTAAAGAGACTTTATCCATACCGTAAATCTCACCATATTGAACTCTCTTCAGGATCTCTTCCCACTGCACTAACACTGCACTAACACTTAGAAGACACGATCCCAAAAAAGCAAAAAACTAGTATTTCTATCAGGCTTCACATAAACCAACCAGTAAAATCGTTCGAAATCTAAAATCCTCCTTAACCCTTAGGCTAAGCAAGAATAAAACAAGTTAAATTGCAAACAACACTAAATCACGGAGAGACATTGAACATCTAAACCAAGGAAGTTTTCCTACAGGACCTCCCAATCTAGAGGTTGCTTTTCTGACTCAGCTCAGAAGATCAAACCGAGAGTAAGTTTGGGTATTCAATCTCTCCGAAATATCCTGTCACACCATCTCCTGAGCTTTTTGCCTGGGAGATGTTTTATTGCTTGGGTCTAAAGCGTCTTGGGTACTCTCTTTCAACAATTCCATAAATGCAAACACGGGTGGCGGTAAGAGGGCATCAGCAAGTGTGGCCACACAAATGATGCGATAAATCGGTTCTGGCAAACTGCACACCTGCACACCAGGGGGAATAGGTTCAGCGGCAAGTCGGGGACTAATGGCTGCGCCTAGACCTTTGGCTACCATATTCACGATGGTGGCATCAGACCGAATTTGATAAGTGGGCGTTAACTCCACACCATACTGGCGGCCATGGTTGATGACCATGGCATCACAGCTATCACCGTCAGGTGCCATAATCAGCGGATAGGTCGTTAAGGTTTCCCAGGTAAGGGGCTCGGGTAATGCGGTATCCGGGGGGAACAGCACCACAAACTCATCCTGGGTCAGTTCTGAGGCTTCTAGATCTGGAGCATGGGGTAAGTAGGTAATCCCTACATCCGCCTTACCCTTGCGCAAATCAGATTCAACATCAGGACGGTCATCGTATTCGGCAATGGTGATTGCGATCGCAGGATACCGCTGACAATATTGTGCAATCACCTCCGGCAAAATATGGGTAGCTGCACTGCGAAAGGCCGCAATCCGCAACTGCCCCCCCTCAAACCCCTTAGCCAGGTTGGCCTGCTGATAAATATCCTCAATTAAATGCAGCACATGGCGGGCGCGCTCGATAATCTGCTGCCCCACGGGTGTGGGCACAGCCCCGTAGCGTCCACGGGAAAACAGCACCACCCCTAGATCCTCTTCCAAGGTAGCAATGGCATAGCTTACAGCTGACTGCGATAGCTGCAGCTGTAGGGCTGCCTCACTAAAACTACCGCCATCAGCCACAGCAATTAGCACTCGCAGTTGCGAAGGTTTGAGTTGCCCCAGGCGATCCTGTCCCATGATGTGCGTAAAAAGTGACCCACACCATTGTGACAAGTTCTTGGCCATTAACCTATGGAATCGACTGATGACATCTATGGAGTGGTTTTATATCAAGGCAAATGGATACCTCGTAGGGGCTGGCCTTGTGCCTGCCCTGGGACAAGAGGCGACGGCAAAGCAAGTCAACCACAAGGGATTGCCCCTACGGGTATTGCTATTTTTCTAGATTAAAGAGCAGCTTTTTCTCGTCATCTGTGAATGGCTTCGGGGTCGGATTCACGATCTTTGCCCGCCCATAGGCACGCTGTACAGCAGGTCGAGCAGCAATTGCCTCAAACCAACGTTTTAGATGGGGAAAATCATTAAGGTCTTGGCCCTGTTTGGCATAGGGGACAATCCACGGATAGATCGCCATGTCAGCAATGGAGTAGTCACCAGCAACATACGCGCGTTCGGCCAGACGCTGATTTAGCACTCCATATAGCCGCGCTGTTTCTTTGACATAGCGATTAATGGCATAGGGAATTTTCTCAGGGGCATAGCCAGAGAAATGATGATTTTGCCCCAGCATGGGCCCCAGACCACCCATCTGCCAATAGAGCCACTGCAACACCTCGGTTCTAGCTCGTAAGTCCGCAGGTAAAAACTGGCCCGTTTTTTCTGATAAATATTGCAGAATTGCCCCTGACTCAAACAGGCTAATGGGTTCACCACCGTCCGTAGGAGCCTGGTCGACAATGGCCGGAATCCGATTATTAGGCGCAATCTTAAGAAACTCAGGCTGAAACTGCTCACCTTTGCCAATGTTAATGGGGTGAATTGTGTAAGGTATGTTTGCTTCTTCGAGGAAAATCGTGATCTTGTGGCCGTTGGGCGTCGTCCAATAATAGAGGTCGATCATGATTAACTACTTTGTACGAAAATCTTGAACTATTCTAGCGTAGGTTTCAAGATTGGGCGTAAACTGTTGAAAATTCTCAATTCCCATGGATAACTCACGACGCATCCAGTTCACGACTTCCATCGGAGACGCGTTACGAACGACTTCGCTCAGTTGGCTGAATGTGGCAGGATAAAACAGTTGCATAGGTGAGCAGAGAGCATGGCCCTGTCCAAGGAAGAATCAAAACAGCTATTAGAACGCATTATTTTTGAAGAAACAGTCCCAAAAGATTGGGTGCAAGATGTATGGGGTCTAAGCCCAATGCACGGCGACGAAGCAGCCAAACTGTTAGATATATTCGATGCCCTGATTGAATGCTGTTCTGAGGAGAAGCTAGAGAATTTAGTCCAGGGTCTGATTCGATCTCAGGCGGAGGTATAGCATGGGCATCTGGGATGTTGATCGCTTCTTTTCTATTATTGAGGAGTTAGTCCTTTGCCATTCCCCCAGTGGCGTTGAAGGAGAGATAAATCAGTATATCCAGAAATGGCTGGACAATCTTGGTGTCGAACATTGGCACGATGAAGCCGACAACATTGTGATTAAAATCCCAGGTCGTACTAGTAATGGGGCGATTGCTGTTACTGCCCATAAAGATGAGATTGGTGCTCTTGTTAAAGGCATTGAGTCTGGGGGCAGGCTACAGGTCAGACGTTTAGGGGGTGCCTACCCCTGGGTTTATGGTGAAGGTGTAGTCGATCTGCTCGGCGATAAGGAGACTATCTCAGGTATCCTTAGCTTTGGGTCTCGCCATGTTTCCCATGAGTCTCCCCACAAATCTCAGCAAGAAGGTAAAGCAGTACGCTGGGAGACAGCCTGGGTAGAAACTAAACTCTCAACCCCTGAATTGGTGAGGGCTGGAATTCGTCCTGGAACACGAATGGTGGTGGGCAAACATCGTAAGCGTCCGTTTCGTTTAGGAAATCATATTGCCAGTTATACCTTAGACAACAAAGCATCGGTCGCTATTTTGTTAGGTTTGGCAGAGCGGGTCAAAAACCCCCCGGTAGATGTATATCTGGTGGCCTCTGCCAAAGAAGAAGTCGGTGCGATCGGAGCCCTATTCTTCAGTCAACGACAGAAGTTGAGTCGGCTGATTGCGTTGGAAATTTGTCCCCTATCCCAGGAATACCCAATTGTTGATGGTCCCAGGCCTGTTTTGTTCGCCCAAGATAGCTACGGTCTCTATGACGAAGGACTGAATCAGGAGTTGATCTCAGCGGCGTCCACTGTCAGGATTCAGCTTCAACAGGCAGTGATTTCTCAATTTGGTAGTGATGCATCAATTGCGATGAAGTTTGGCCATGTGCCGAAGGGAGCTTGTTTGAGTTTTCCGACGCAGAATACCCATGGATATGAGATTGCTGATTTGGGTGCGATCGCAAATTGCCTCACTGTCCTCACTGCATACTTAAACAACGGTGTTCAATCATGCAGCCACAACGGATAGGAGCCGCCTCAGCCCAAGACTCAGAGCGACTAAACTAAGCTTTATCACCCCACGTTACACTGACAAAAGTAGTCAACCAGGAATGAGGTATGCAATTAACCGGCAACGAGAATCTGGCTAATCGCACCTGCTGGGTGTTCGACATGGATGGCACATTGACCCTTGGTATCCACAATTTTGAAGCGATTCGAGCAACCTTAGAACTACCGGTAGGCACACCCATTCTGGAATCATTACGTCAGTTGCCCCCAGATATTGCCGCCGTTAAATATAAACAGTTACGAGAGATTGAGTTAGACCTAGCAAGTCAAGCCACTGCACAGCCTGGAGCCCATGAACTATTAGAACTGCTCATTAGCCAAGGCAAACAAATTGGCATTCTTACCCGAAACGGCAAAGATATTGCCCATGAGACCCTCGATGCTTGCGGTTTGATGGATTTTTTTGAACCCGCCCTCGTACTCAGTCGCGACTGTCATGCACCAAAACCAGAACCCGATGGCATTTTAGCGCTATTGGATACTTGGGAGGCTCCATCCACCGCAGCCGTGATGGTGGGAGATTATAAGTTTGACCTGATGGCGGGGCAGCGAGCGGGCACAGCAACGGTCTACATTGACACCGATGGCGAGTTTATGTGGTCAGAGTATGCAGATTATGGGGTGCGATCGCTAAAGGCTGTGGTTGATTGGCTAGACACACCTCAGCCGGTCAATTTCTAATCAGACACTTAGCCCATGCATAACACTAGTGAACAACAGAACGAATTTACTCCCCTCTAATTTGCTCCCCATTTTGCAAGCATACCCTGGATTTGTTCTAGGGCATAGGGTTTACTAATATAGTCATCCATGCCAGCTGCAAAACAAGCCGCTTGATCCTCCTGCCGGACATTAGCGGTTGCTGCAATAATCTTTGGGCGATCTTCACCCCATTTTTCAATGATTTGCTCAGTTGCTTCCAAGCCATCTATTTCAGGCATTTGAAGATCCATGAAAATAATGTCATAGTGCTGACGTTCTAAAGCCTCTAAAACTTCCAATCCATTAGCCGCTAGATCACCCGAATAATCTAACTTCGCCAAAATCCGTAACACCACCATTTGATTTACAGGGTTATCCTCAGCTACTAGAATCCTGAGGGGCGGGCGGTTTCCAGAACCATTGCCAGATACATGGGCCTCAGATAAAGAGTTAGCATCTTGGGAGAAAGGTTTCGCAGTGCTATCACAATTATTTTGTTGTTTTTCAGAATATTGTTGAGAGTTCTGTTGAGCTTTAACAAGGTCAGTTACAGCATTCCACAAGTTTGCATGCTTAATGGGTTTAGTTAACCAAGCATCGAATAGCTCTTCTTTATCATGGGGTTTGCTAACAGCGCCCAACATAATACAAGGCAAGGGAAAATCAAGTTGAAGCGAGCGAATCTGCTGAACAAGTTCCAAGCCATCCATACCTGGCATCTGGACATCGATAATAGCTAAATCAAACTGTTGGCCTCGTTTTAGGCTACCTAAAGCAGCTTGAGCCGATGGCACAGTGTCTGGTTTTAGTCCCCATTGACTGCACTGTTCTGCCAGCACCGCACAACTCGCATGACTATCATCAACAATCAAAACACGGCATGCTTGCAGAACTGGAACTTGAGGGTTTAGATGCAGCTGTGATTGTGCGTCTGCTAATCGAGTTTGCATGGAGAAATAAAAGGTTGAACCTTGTCCCACATCACTGGCGACCCAAATTTCACCTCCCATTAAGGTTACTAAGCGTTTACAAATAGCCAGCCCTAGGCCAGTCCCCCCATATTTTCGGGTCGTAGAATTATCAACTTGAGAAAAGTCCTTAAAGAGTTTAGGAATTCCATCGATCGGAATGCCAATACCGGTATCTTTAACGAAGAATTCCAGGATTATAGGAAATTCAGGTTGGATAGTTTCCAGTGTTTTTGAGTCTATTGTTTTTGAGTTTAGTGGTTCAGACTGCCTCAGTCTCACTGAAATCAGAACCTCTCCTTTCTCTGTAAACTTAATAGCATTACTAACTAAATTCATTAAAATTTGACGTAGCCGATTCAAATCACCTTGAATGCACAGGGGAACATCACTGGCAATTTGATATAACAAATCTAAATTTTTCTCTAAAGCTTCACTGGCAAAAAGATCTAGAACATCTTCGATACAGTGCCTGAGTTCAAAGGAAGATTCCTCGAGAACCATGTAACCTGATTCAATTTTAGAGAAGTCGAGAATATCGTTAATAACGCCCAGTAAGCTATCACTACTATTCTGAATAATATCGACATACTCTTGCTGCTCAAAACTTAAATCAGTATTTAACAGTAAGCTCGTGGTACCAATGACTCCATTCATCGGTGTTCGAATTTCGTGACTCATGTTGGCCAGAAATTGAGACTTAGCCTGGCTAGCGATTTCTGCTTTTTTCTTCTCTTCACGAATTGTCTCAAACTGGCTCTGAATTTGAGTGGACATTGCTTTAAAGTTTTGAGCTAAAGCCCCAACTTCATCATTTCCCTCAGGAAGTTCTCCCAAATACTGAAAATGACCTATCGCCATCTCATTCATGGCGTTTTTTAATTGTTTCAGACGAATAAGTAATGATTGGGCGCTACGAATCTGTAGCAAAGTGAAGGTAATCAGTAAAATAAAGACAATGGTAAATACTAAAACTGTTTGCAAACTAGAAATCTGCCGTTGGGACTGGAGCTGTTCGGTTGTCAAATCGAGTAAATCATTGACTTCCTGCTGGCTGTTAGAAATATTAGGGGCAATTCGATCAAATTGCAGAGAGGCTTCAGCCGTAGAAAGCTCCAACTCTAACGTACTGTACATTAGTTCAACAACTAGCTCTCGATATTGTTGAACTTCATCCAACAAAAATGACTCGAAGGTGACAGGACCTATAAATTCAGACCTGATGATGGCTTGTTCCAGGTCTGTAACTTGATTAACTAGCCGATCTGACAGACGCATATCTAGGGTGCTGATGAAGTCTCGCTCATAAAGTTGCATTCGAAAGAACTTGGAAATCAAAACCTGTTTATCAGAAACATCGAGTTCTGCTTGAATGCGATCTTTAACCGTTTGGAGTTCAGTTAACGTTCCTGTGCCATCAGTAGCAGCAATACGAGACTGAATTTCTAAGGTTTGATTAACCGATTGCTCATACTTATCAACAATCACTAAAAACGTTTCAAGGGAATCGATAATCTTATCATGGTCATTCTCTTGACAAAGTTCTATCAAGTCATATGCAATCTGCCTTGTCCGATCAAGGTGATCCGTAAACTTAGAGGAGGCTGAAAGATCTTGAACCTGATTAACCTGGACCTCATCCAATCGAGCCATAAGCATTGATGATTCCATCTGATTCAAGTTCTCTTTAATCGAAAGAAGTTGCTCCTGTTTTTGAATTAGAGCATTATGTTGAGCCCGATCTTGAAAATCCAGAAATGCCAAAGTTGCAGTAGCTGCCAAGGCAACCACTGCAAAGGAAGAAAAGTTAGAGAGGAACTGCAGTCTTTTGCGAATCATAAAACCGAGCCGACTAGGTTTGGTTTAAAGCTCCTCTGGAGATTTAAACTGAATAGTGGGCCAGTTAGCAGCAACTTTCTGAAGGTTACCCGTACTATCTAGTAAGAACTTCTGCTGCACATCCTCATTGAGGAAAACATATAAGCGAGACTTAATCACAGACCACACTTGCGGATCACCATCAAACTTCTTTCGCAGGACAATACCAAACGTGCAGTAACCGCCATTGGCAGGCGCATATTTTTCAGGTTCACGGCTAAATAGATCTCGATTCTCAGCAGTTGCAAAGTACCAGGTTGCATCATGCCAGACGAGGCTGTAACTATCCTGGCCTTTTACTGGCCCACTTTCCGTAAAGTAAGAAACTGGATCATAGCCCCGCAAAGCAATGCCCTTCTCATCCAGGTTCATATGAACCAGATTATGCGCAGCTTGAACTAGCCCAGTTTGAGGAGCAGCCTCAGGTTGAGAGGCGGTCTCAGTTTGAGAGGTGGCCTCAGGTTGAGAGGTGGCCTCAGGTTGAGAGGTGGCCTCAGGTTGAGGGGCAGCCTCAGGTTGAGGGGCAGCCTCAGGTTGAGGGGCAATCTCCTGGAAGGTGGACGTATCGGACACCCTAGCATCAGGTCTGCAGCTACTTATACCAATTACCAACATCCCCACCCCTAAAAGAGCTGGAATGGATGAGGTGATAACGTTGACGGCTTGTTTTCTAATCATAAAGAGTCCTGCACGCTAGCTTTTGACCGTTGCTCATTCGAGAAGTAGCGAGAATATGATTTTCCTAACTGCATACTCCAGTTTAGCCGTTGGATTGGGCAAATAACCTTTGAGCAGGCTACTACGCTACGCAAATGTGCTGAGCGCGGATTGGCATACGTTAGACCAAATGCTGCATAGATCTGTCAACCGAGATAAAGTGTACCCCTCCTTTATACAGAGCTATATGCTGTAAATCAGCAATACAGTAACGAGCTTATTCTTATATTGAGACTCCGATAAAGTAATCGTTTAGAGCGCACATCTTCTGCTGTGGATTCGTAGATGAAATCACCCACACTTATGAAGTTTTGAGAAGCCAAGATAGTGACAAGGGAGCAGGGGGTGGAGTTTATTCAATGGGATTGAGACTTCCCATATATCGGGACTGAAGGGCTCAGGCTGTCCACTTACCTCAGCTAGCAAAATATTTTGTTGTTTTGCAAGACTAATCAACGCAAACGATAAGTTTATACAGGATGGCTGTTATGCCTATAGTAAAGCCATGAAGAGGCAGTATCTTTAACCAAGGTTGTCGGGCGATACGCTGGGTGAGTACTATGCTCAGTAACGCTCCAAATATTAGGCTAACGCCTTGCAAAAAAGCAATTACAGCTGGATGTGCTACGACTACAGGCCCAGTGCTTGCCAAGCCAAAACTGGCTAAGGAAACGGGGATAATACGCCCTGCCTCAGTTAGGCCAAGAGAAAGATAATGGGCCAGACTGCCCAATAGAACGATGGGTAGCCAGCCATAGGCAACTTGAATAAACGGGCGGGCTTTCAGGCGAGGTTGAATGAGATGGGTGAGTTTATGAGTGGCCCAGGCCATGGGCCATGGAGCAAAGAGCAGCAGGGTGGTTGCGATCGCATGTCCCCCAAATCCCTCAACCCGATGCGCCACGCCTAACAGCTCTGCCACTGCCGGTAGCCGATGCACAAAAACCGCTCCCCACAGCAATAACAGCAGTGCCACCTCATGGTGCGCAGGCGTGTGCGTGGTCCATAACTCAATGCCAGGGGGGCGTAGATTAAACTCCACCGACCGATGGGGACATGCTTTTAGACAGGTCATACACAGCACACAGTTTCGATTATCCACTAGCTGAGCTGGATGAGAATAGACTGGACAGCCACCAGTCTCTTGCCCTTCTCCTTTAGCTGGTCCACCTTTGTAACATTGATAGGTGCTACAGGTGGCTGAACAAATACCTGTTTGCCCCCGCAATTCTGTCATAGAGAGTTTCGCAAATAGTCCGTTCATGCCACCAATGGGGCACAGGTAGCGGCACCAAAAACGCCGCTCAAAGAGTGCGGAACAAATCATGGCCCCAGCCGTGATAATCAGCAATAGCCAGGCAGAGAGATAGGCCGTGTTTTCTAAATTCCATAGTTCTTCCCAGATCAAAATGGCGGCAAAGCCTGCATATAAAATCCAGCCTCCCCAGCGCTCTGCCCACTGTCTTGGCCATTCCCCAAGCTGTCTGGGCCATAGCCATAGAGAGAGTTTTTGAGTAATTTCTCCATAGATCATAAAGGGGCAAACAGCACACCAAAGACGACCCACAAAAGGAAATAACAACAAAATTAATGGCCACCACCAGGCCCAAAAGAAATTCAGGGCAATATTGGCATCACGGGTTTGGGGACCGAAGAATAATAAAGCGACCACTAACCCATAGAACCAGCTGGTAAAACCAAAATTGATGCGATCAGGCCACCAGGGACTACGTAGGAACTGCCGTAATTTTGGATAAGCGTTGAGTAAATTCAGACGAAATCGATTGGGTTGTTCACTGGCGGACCAAAAGACTTCTTCATTCAGGCGAGGAGCACATTCTGCCTGTTCAATGGCCCGTTGCACTAGGCTATCTAGTTCCTTGAGATTGCTAGGGAAATCATAGCTTTGTAAACGACGCAATGCTTCGGGGGTCAGCCTAGGCTTACGGATTCCGCGTTTTCGACAGTAGAGCTGAATGTAGTAGTTGATTTGGGCTTCTATGTCGGCTTTTCTCACCCGGAGGGGAGGGACTTTCACCTGTTGAGGAGACAGGTTTGCAAAGGGTGTGAGACTCTTTTCTGAGATCATCATGATCCAGGCAGCACTCTCCTTGACTGCTGATGGTGCATTGCCTGGCTGAGTAGTGGGTTGATACTGGCCTGTTTTGATCAATCTCAGAATAGCGGGGCGTAGTTCAGGATCTAGATCCTGAATGTTGTTCAGCAATAGGGTGCCCTGGTCTAACCAGTCCAACAGTCCTGGACGACTCTCGCCTTTACCAAATAGCTCAATGGCCCGCAAGGTTTTGCAATTCACCTTAATCATGGGTTCTTGTTTGTAGTGAGACCCAAAATGGATTAGGGCAGCCAGGTTATCTTTTTCTAATCCTGGCTCACCAAAAATAAGCACTGGGTCGCGCCGTCCGTGGTCATCGGCCATCACACTTGCTGCTGTACGCACGGATTGCCGTAGACGTTGGGCATAGCGACTAGCGCCGACCACGCCCCGGCTGACCTTGGGTACTAAGTAGGGGCGTAGTTCTTGTTGGCGCTCTTGTTCGTAAAGTAGCTGGGCAGACAGCTGTTCAACTTCTTCAGCCAATAGTTCGGAGAGCTGTTGGCTGAGACTTGGATGTTCGGAGGCGATCTGCCTTAGTTTGTCAGCAGATAGCTGCCACAGCTCACAATCTTCGAGGGTAATGATGGTGTAATCGGTGGGCTGCTCTAGCAGGATTTCTTGTAAGTGTAAAACTACCCCCGGCAACAGCTCTACAATCTGGGCCATAGACGTCCGCTGGCTACGGTAGCGTTCTAAATGACCGGCTTTCAGAATATAGAGGGCATCGGCTTGGGTATCTTCGAGAATAAGACGACGGTTGGCTTGGATAGAGAGCGGGGTTAGGTTGGTTGCGATCGCAACCAAGACCTCCTCTGGCAATACCTTGAGGCATGTAGCCTGCCGCAGCCAGTTAACCCGCGTTGCCACCTCAGCCATCTCAGTCGCATACTCCGCCATGATTGATGCACCCTGACTATTCAGATGGTTTGGATGATGACACAATCACCCGCCACACCACAAATAGTAAAAAACTTAGATAAGTAATCGTAAATACCCAGTTCTGCCAACTATCGCCTGCTTGAATAACGTCTATATCCATCATATTTATTTACTTATAAGCCAATGGTGTAAGCGGGAATTATCATATGACCTTTGGGTATCGATTAGCATACAAAACAGGGTAGATACAGAGAAAAAGCTGACAGTTGACTCCGCAAAAGTGTCTTTGGCGCAACAAAACTCTCCATTTATCGCACTGCTGAACCATGGTTCTCTTGTGATTGAATGCTATTAACCTGTTGGCGTGGCTCAACAGCAGCCTCACATACGCGACGAGATTTATGTTGTAGCTTCGGCACGGGTGAGTTTATCAACGACCCATCTCGCCATCGAGTTGAGCCAGGAGAGGTTTTATTCGTACCAGCCGGTAGGAAGCATCGAGTTGAGATTTTTTCAGAAGACTTTGGTACATGGGTATTTTTCCATGGCCCTGGAGGTGTTGAAAGACCATTGGTTGAGTAGTCGAGTTGTTGCCAACTAGTGCAGTTCAGCACTAGTTGGCATCCTCCAGTAGATAGTGCGATTTTGCTAACCAAGTCGAGTTGATTTCTATAAGTTATAAGTGAGGGTCTGTTCAAAAAGTTTCGGTAAACCGTACGGTAACGAACGATAAACGATTGAAGTAGTCGCTAGGATCAATTAACCCGGCCCCATTGACAGGCTGTTCATTATGCTGAGCAAAAACCTAAAACCTACTGATAATCAAGACGCATGGCTACAAAAGCCCCTTAAAACGCTTAACCGTCGCACATTACAAGTCTCCCATCCCCACTGGAGTGATAGTGAACTAAATCAAGCTATTTTGATGCTTGATCTTAAGCAAGACAACCCTTATGGCGATTTGGGTGTAATTCTGACATAAATTTGCCGGTCTAGCGCAAAATCACTCCTGAGGAAATCTATAGGCCTGGATGTAAAAGATTTTTTATCAAGCCTTCCTCACAAGTCGTCCAGGCAACGATTCTGGCCCGAATTTCTGTGTTAAGGTGACCCTGGATGAGCAGTCAACTGCGGCTAGTCAGTTCGTCTATACCTATCTGGGTGCCAGCTGTCTAAGTGTTACTCTCGTCAGTTTTTCATCTTAATTGTTTGGAGAAGGTCCATGTCCATTTATGTAGGGAATATCGCCTACACGGTTTCGCAGGAAGATATTCAGGAAGTATTCGCAGATTACGGTACCGTTAAGCGAGTAACTGTTCCTATGGATCGCGAAACCGGTCGTCCTCGCGGATTTGCATTTGTAGAAATGTCTGCGGATGCCGAAGAAGACGCTGCTATCGAGGCCCTTGATGGAGCTGAATGGCTCGGTCGTGAGATTCGTGTCAATAAAGCACGCCCTCGGGAGGAAAGACCAAAGCGCTAACCCTGGCCCATTCTATTTAATTCAAGGTTTATCAGAAGTGCCACATTTCTGTTACAAATGTGGCACTTCTTGGTGTGGCTTTATTGCCAAAAATACGTACCCAAAAATACTGCGGCTGTTCCTCCAAAAAGTACCGCCCAAATCAACCATTCTGTTGGAGTAATGCGTTTAGGATCAAACTTAAACCGATTGGTTTGGGGCCGTTTTTGAGGTACTTTTCCATATTTAGGATCTTGTTCTTTTCTGCGTTTGGCTTCTCCCATGGGGTACTCCCTTTGTTAAATTAGCTTTGCCTGTAACTCGTCTTCTTTTGCCCGGAAGCCCACTAATACAGCCTGATCATCTTTGACAAATAGAGGCCGCTTGAGAAGCATGGCGTCTTCCGTAAAGGCGTCTATCCACTGAGCATCACTCCAGGTTTTCTTTTCTTCTCCTAGGGCGCGATAAGACATGCCGGATGTATTACGCATCGGCTTAGCAGTTAGTGTCGTCACCCAGTCGGTAATTTGCTCACGACCAGGGGGATGCTCTTTAGTATTGATAAACTCATAGTCAACACCGTTAGCATCGAGCCATGTCAAGGCTTTTTTACAGGTGCCGCAGTTGGGAATGCCGTAAACCTGGAGCGCCATAGTTACTTCAGTTCTGTGATTTGCTTACGGATGTTAGCATTTTCCAATTCAGGTGTTGACCATGGGTTTTAGATTAATTATTGGTAATAAAAACTATTCTTCCTGGTCTTTACGGGCCTGGCTATTTTTGACTGAAAGTGGTCTGGCGTTTGAAGAGGTTCGGCTGCCGCTGTTTACAGAGGCCTGGCAGCAAATTAGTCAATACAGTCCGGCAAGACGGGTACCGGTACTGATGGATGGAGCAATTGCGGTTTGGGACAGTAGTGCCATCTATGGCTATGTGCGATCTCAACATCCCAGGGCCATTGGTTGGCCCACAGACCAAAAGGCCCAGGCCATCGCTCGCTCCATTGCGGCTGAAATGCACAGCGGTTTTTTCGGTATTCGAGAACAGCTGCCGCAAAACGTTCGTGCGCGGGTGCCTGTGGAGCGCGCCAATCTACAGACATCCACCCAACAGGAAATCAGTCGCGTTGAGCAAATGTGGACCCAAGCCTATGACACCTATGGTGGACCCTGGCTATTTGGCGATTTTTCCATCGCAGATGTGGTCTATGCCCCTGTGGCCCTCAGATTCGTCACCTATGAAATCCAGCTAATGCCTACGGCCAGGGCGTTTGTAGATGCAGTAAAGGCATTGCCCTCTATCCAAGCTTGGGCGAAGGCATCTGCTGCAGAATCAGAAGCAATAAGCTTTATTGATCAACTACACATTGCTGACGATAGTGAATAAACTAGGGTCATACCTGATGTGCCTTTTGCACAGCTATATAAGGTAGAGTGATTATTCTTTACAGAATCACAATCTTTGCTGTAGATCCGTTGCATTATTGAGGCGGTAAGCTACGATTAGGAAATTCGTTAGATTGCTGGGGCATGAATAAGCTCATGGCTACTTTTATGAAGTGAGTCTAGTTGATTCGTATCGTTCCAGCAACGGCATTGTCCATTTAGTCCTGTCGCGTTCTAAGTAAAGAGGGAAAGACTTATCGTACAGAAACATCGAATCAACCGTCAGATCAAAGCTCCGCAAGTATTGCTGATTGACCACGAAAACAATAATCGTGGCTTGACCGATACTAGAGATGCGCTCAAGCTGGCTGAAGAAGTAGAGCTGGATCTAGTTCTAGTCTCTGAAAGTAAGCAGGCCCCTGTGGCTAAGATATTGGACTATGGTAAGTTTCAATATCAGCAGAAAAAGCGCCAAAAGCAGAGTGCACGCACCACCGTTAAAGAGGTAAAATTTCGCCCTAACGTTGGTGAATCTGACTATCAACTGCGTATCAACCAAGCGACTCAGTGGTTGGGCAAAGGAGATTCTGTTAAGTTCCGCGTCCGTTTGAGAGGACGGGAACATCAGCACCGCGACCGGGCACTGGAACTGCTGGAACGCATTGTTAAAGATCTTAAAGAAACTGGCAAGATCCAATCTTTTGATCGGCGTGCGCTTGTTTTACAGCTCATGCCAGCATAACCAGCTATTAGCTTTTTAACTGGTTTAAAGCTCTAAGTCATTGTTCCCACGGTAATGACTTAGAGCTTTTCGTGTTGACTAACCATGGTTTCAATGTCTTCAGCGGCCAGTTTTATGGCATCAGAGCTGAGGTTGGTGGTAACCGGATAATGATGCCTACCTAGCTGGGTGTATATCGTAATAGTGACTTGCTCTAATGTTTGGTCACTGGAAACTAAGTGGGGTAGCAGATGAGAAGATACTTGATTTAACACATCCAGCAAACTTGATCGATAGGCCTGTAGCGTAAAAATTCCGGGTTCCCATTGAGCAATGTCATCAGGACCAAGATTCTCCGATTGGGTGGTGAAACGTTTGATCTGGTTAATGGCAGGATGGGCCATCAGGGTTAAAAAAAGCTGCGAAGTAATGTTATCTGTGGCCGTCGGTAGACAGCTGGCAAAGTCAAACGTTAACCATAAAAAACGTAAAGGTCTTGGTGACTCGCTCGTATTCTGTTGTGTGGTCACAGGGTGGTCCTTTTGCATGGGTGCTTTATGATACCAGGGTTGTGCGGGGAGTAGGGAGTGCAGAAGTGGGGGACGAGCTAAGACAATCTGAGAGACCTGTAAAAACAAAACTGACATTGCTGATCCTCAGGATGACTTTAGCTGGGAGACACCTTCAAATAGCAATGGATCTAGCCCGGTGCATCTCCTAAATCAGCAACCGAAAAAACCATCCCTGATCAAGAGGGATGGTCCGACAAGATTTTTGTATTATCTCCTTTGGTCATCTTGCAAGGAAATACGAGACTAATTTTTAAGCAGTAACTAGCTCTTTTTCAAGTTCCAATAATCGCTCTACTCGTTTATCGGTAGATGGATGGGTGGAAAACAATCCGCTAAACATTTGTTTGGGGACAGCGTGCATAATCATCAAAGGCTCATAGGCTGGGTTGCCGGTCATGGGCATTTGTCTAGCACTGGCTTCAAGACGCTTGAGGGCGTTGGCAAGGGCGCGGGGATTACCCGTAAGTTGTGCGGCACCGGCATCGGCTGAAAATTCGCGAGTGCGGCTAATGCCTAGCTGGATAACGGTTGCGGCCATGGGAGCCAGGAAAAGTGTGGCCATGAGGGCAATGGGATTAGGACCGTCGTCGTCATTAGATCCCCCCATGCCACCAAACCACATGGAGTATTGCAGCATCTGGGCTAGAAATGAGATCGCACCGGCAATGGTTGCAGCCACAGCCTGGGTGAGGGTGTCACGATTCATAATATGGCTCAGCTCATGGGCAATCACCCCTTCTAGCTCATCAGCGGGGAGCATTTCCATAATGCCCTGGGTAACAGCTACAGCAGCATGCTCAGGATCGCGCCCCGTGGCAAAGGCGTTGGCTGACTGGGTGGGTAGCAGGTAAACCCCGGGCATCGGAATATCAGCCTTTTTCGCTAGTTTTTCTACCATGGCGTGCAGTTGAGGTGATTCTTCTCGACTGACGGGTTGAGCACCGTGGGCAGCTAGGGCAATCTTATCGGAGTAGAACCATGAGCCTAGGTTGGTCATGGCTGCAATCAGGATGCCAAAGATGACGCCACCTGTACCACCAATTGTGTAGTAGCTAATACTGATCAACAGAGCGCTAAGAACACTCAGCAATGCAAGAGTTTTAAACTGATTCATACTATCTCAACCCTTTGATTTCGCCATTACGCTTATAGTACTGAGAAAAGTAGAGGCTAGACAGGGATGGCAATCCGAACCTATGACCGAACAGTTGCTGATGAACCGTAATAAGAAGTATGGAAGTTGTAGATAAATCTACGGTTGTAGGTAAATCTACACATGGGTGGGGCATCTAAATTTAGTTGATTACTGTAGGGAGTTTTGATTTGTGATTAATCGATGGGGAACGGCAGCGATCGCATTAGCTTTTTTCGCCACACCTCTGGCTGCCCAAGAGCCATCGTTAGAAAAGTCAGAACAGATTGAAGAGCCTGCCCCTGCAGTGCCAGATCGGTCAGAAGGTGTGCCTGTAATCTTGGAATCCCCCCTTGAAGGGTCCGAAGCGATGCCCGTTGCGAAACCTGAGTCGGAGGAGACAATTGACGAGTTTGAGATTGAATTAGCCATTGATGTCACTGAATTAAGGGCGTCCCTAGAAGAGCTGCTGCCAACCTCTGCCTCAGCGCCACCCATCATCGCAAATATTCTGCCTGTAGACACGCCGGCAGCCATTATTGTCAATACTCGCGACGATACTTGGTCTGCCCTCAAGCAATATACGCTGTTTGCACAGCTGAGTGAGGCCTTTGGTGTGGAGCCGAGCCCCCAGGCTCTGCCATTGTTACCGTTGGGGATGAACTATGCCGAAGATGTGCAACCCTGGGTTGGAGATAGCGTTGCGATCGCACTGCTACCCATACCTAGTGTTCGCACCATCAACCCGGTAGAACGGATGGTCACCATTTTGCCCATCGAAGATGCCGCCGCCTTTATCGACTTCATTCCCACCCTGGCCGAAGCCCGCACCGCTTTACCCGAAAAGCATTCCTACAGAACGTTTCCGATTTGGCTCTGGCCCGATGAGTTTGTTCCCTACGACTACTCCTGGGATGACTTTCCTGAAGAGATTGAACCAGAGGAGTTTCCAGCACCAGTCGAATTCAACTCTGCTGATCTGGCCTCCCCTAATGCAGCCCTCCGCAGCTATCGCCAACCCGAACCTCCCTACATTTATATTCCTGACGGGACCTATTCAGAGGACGGCTACACCATTCCTGGCTATGCCGTTGCCCACCTGGGGAATTACATTGTTGCCGCCGAGACTATTGACAGCCTGCGTCAGTGGATTGAATATCAAACCCAAGATGGTCCTAAGCTCACTAGCAATCCAAGTTTTGCGAAGACCCAAAGCCACCCTCAAGCACAGAACAGTTTAGCCATCATATATGGCAATGTCGGTCAGTTGCTGAGCTTTGAGTTTAGTAATCCGTTTCAAGACTTTGGTCTACCACCAATTCCCCAACCCAGCCTGAGTGAGCGGGCGGCCATGTCTAACCTGTTTAGCAATGTCACCTTTGATGCCTTGATTTATCCTGAGGACAAAGGCATACACCTAGAAGCTCATCTTTATACCAAAGGTGTACTACCAGATTTACCTCCCTCTCCCAATGCCGATCACTCTATCTTGGGACTGATCCCTGCAGCCACCTATTTCATGGGCAGTGGCTACGATATCAGCGGCTTTTGGAATGATGTGTCGTCAGCTTTTTCTCTAAATGAGATGACAAGCGGCCTGATTGAAACAGCCCGCTCCATTGTTGCCCTGGCAACAGGGCTAGACCTCGATACCGACATTTTGGGATGGATGGATGGAGAATACAGTATTTTTCTGTTCCCCAGCCAATCGGGGTTGTTGAATTCATTTTTTCCAGGTTTGGGCCTAGAAGCGGGCGTCTTGTTAGAAACCAGTAACCGTCCGGCGGCTGAAATAGCCTTAGCCGCCTTAGATGATGTGGCTGGCGAAGATGTCGCACTATCTACAGAAATTGCAGATCACGCGACAACCAATTGGCTATACGACATTAATGGCGATAGTCAGCGGGAAAGCGTGCTAACGCATACATGGATTAATGACGATACCCTGGCCTTTACCAGTGGTAACGGTGCCATGGAACGATTGGTCATGCCAGCAGGGTTTCATGCCCTCAGTCGCCACAGCACCTTTCAAAACGCTACTTCCACGTTTCCCACACCCAACAATGGATACCTGTATGTCAATGCCAGTTCTACACTCGCATTTTTCTACAACCTATTTGGCTTTAACCAGGCAACTGACCCTTGGGCTGCCGATATCCGCGGCTACTTTGGTACAGTTCGGAGCCTTAGCTTGAGCACCTCTAGCAGCACACAACAGTTTCAGATTGATGCTTTGCTAGGGTTGGCTGCCAGTGACCCACCGGCAGCCGGAGCAGAGGAAGAGAGTGCTGAAGACATCGAGACGACAGAAGAGACTGCTGACGAGGCCGAGACGACAGAAGAGACTGGAGCAAATGGGGAGGAATAAGTTAAAAGAGTTTACAGACCTGATTTTACCTTTTCATAACAAAACTGCTGCTGGCGTATCGTGACGTTACACCAGCAGCTCAACTAAACTCACAGACCTAAACCTTAACACTCTTCCCTAATAGCTCTCATCACCGTCAACATCTTTTAGCGCTAACAGATGATTAGCTTGTTGTAATCGCTCTGCAATATTTTGACGCAGAGTTTCATCAACCTTAGGATCAGCTAAGACTGCCTGTGCTAGCTGTCGATATCGAGCACTGGTGACTACATCAACCCGTTCTAAATCATTCAAGTTCTCATAGATGGTTTTTGGAGAAGGCTTTTCCATGAGACTCCTTATATAGTTACTATTGCTAATCTGGTTACTATTGCTGATCTTATAGTCAACAACACCATTGTGTTGCAAGGGGGTAAAGTCCAATAGGAGAACGTCGCTAGAGCAAAGAAAACAACACAAATTGCATTATTTCGTATCAAAACTTAAACCTTTAAATGAGTGGTATGCGCTATGCCTCCTGAAAACCTTACAGAGGTCTCAAAAGCTGATTAAATCGACGTTTTGTCAAACTGTTACAGTTGACGTACCATGTCACGTGTAACAATTTGACAGTTTTATTAAGGAACTGGGTCAAATTGCTTTTCTCGTTAGAGAATTAAAGCTCCTCTTGAATTGCCTTGGGCAATGGTGATGCAGCTGCTTGTGTCACGATTGACGAGCCCTGCAAGCTAAGTTTCTCTAGCTGCCCTTGGGAATTCTTGTCAATACTTGCGCGTTTGTCAAAATACACTTCTATGACTAGTCACCAATTGCCTCCCAAGCAGGGTCTGTACGATCCTCAATTTGAGCACGATGCGTGCGGAGTCGGCTTTGTTGTGCAAATAAAAGGACTAGCCTCCCACGAGATTGTGCAGCAGGGGTTACAAATTCTCTGCAATTTGGAACATCGTGGAGCGTGTGGTAGCGAAGTAAATACAGGGGATGGAGCCGGTATTCTAGTGCAGCTGCCCCACCGCTTTTTACAGAAGGTGGCTACAGCGGAAGGCTTTACGTTACCTGAGGCTGGGCAATACGGTGCAGGGATAATTTTTACGTCGCCAGACCCACAGGTGAGAGCTGAGAGTCGGCAACGATTTGAGTCGGTGGCGGCTCAAATGGGCCAAAAGGTTTTAGGCTGGCGCGATATTCCGACAGACAATAGCACCCTGGGTGCAACAGCGCAGGCTAGTGAGCCTTTCATGCAGCAGGTGTTTATTCAACGTTCAGCAGACCTGGAAGACGATCTGGCGTTCGAAAGAAAACTCTATGTCATTCGCAAGATTGCTTACAATGCCATTGGCAAGTCAGGGCATGATACCTACTGGTATCCGACTAGTTTGTCATGCCGCACGATGGTTTATAAGGGAATGTTGACACCACCCCAGGTGAGAGACTTTTTCCCAGATCTAAGCGATCCCGATTTTGAAAGCGCTCTGGCTCTTGTGCATTCTCGCTTTAGTACCAACACCTTCCCCAGTTGGGAGCGGTCTCACCCTTATCGATACATTGCTCACAACGGTGAGATCAATACCCTGCGCGGCAACATTAACTGGATGGTGGCCCGGCAGTCCATGTTTGAATCAGAATGTTTTGGTGATGACATGGCCAAAGTCAAGCCGGTCATTAATATCAACGGTAGTGACTCAACCATTTTTGATAATGCTTTAGAGCTGCTGGTTTTGTCAGGAAGATCATTGCCCCATGCAGTGATGATGATGATCCCTGAACCGTGGACCGGGCATGAATCCATGGACGATGCTAGCAAAGCATTTTATGAATACCATGCATGTTTGATGGAGCCTTGGGATGGTCCGGCATCGGTGGCATTTACCGATGGCTCGATGATTGGCGCGGTGCTTGATCGTAACGGTCTGCGACCTTCTCGTTATTACGTCACCAAAGATGACCGAGTCATTATGGCCTCAGAAGCAGGGGTGCTACCTGTGGAGCCGGAGCAGGTACTTGAGAAAGGACGGCTACAGCCGGGTCGCATGTTCTTGGTCGACATGGCGGCTGGTCGGATTATCGGCGACGAGGAACTTAAGGCAGAGATTGTTAACGCCCAGCCTTACCGCCAGTGGTTGAATCAACATCAGGTCAGCCTGGAAAAGCTGCCTGCTCAGACGCCACGGGCTGAAATCGCTGGAGGCACGCTGCGACAGCGGCAGATGGCATTTGGTTATACGTTTGAAGAGCTGCGCATGCTCCTGACACCGATGGCTCAGAATGGTGTCGAGGCGATTGGTTCCATGGGAACTGATACGCCCCTAGCAGTGCTCTCAGATCGGCCTAAGCTACTGTATGACTATTTTCAACAGCTGTTTGCCCAGGTCACCAATCCTCCCATCGACTCTATTCGAGAAGCAATCATCACGTCGGCGGTGACCACACTAGGTTCGGAGCGTAATTTGCTAGATCCGCAACCTGAGAGCTGCCGATTAATTCAGCTGAAGACTCCGGTCATTAGCAATGGTGATTTGGCTAAGCTGCAAAATATTGATGAATCTGGGTTTGCTGCCCTAACCCTACCGATTTTGTTTGATCCTCAGACAGGGGTGAAAGGGTTAGAGGCAGCGATGGAAGAGATTTGTGCTCGGGTAGATGATGCGATCGCAACCGGCACTAACCTGATTATCCTGTCTGATCGTGGCATGGACGCTAGACATGCGCCGATCCCAGCACTGCTTGCCGTTTCCGGTCTGCACCATCATCTGATCCGAACAGGGACACGCACTCGCGTTGGCATTATTCTCGAATCCGGTGAACCTCGGGAAGTGCACCATTTTGCCGTTCTCCTGGGTTATGGCTGTAGTGCCATCAACCCTTACCTTGCCTTTGAAACCATTGAAGGCATGATTGCTGATGGCATGCTCATGAGCATTACCCCCAAGGATGCCTACAAAAACTACATCAAAGCAGTTACCAAAGGCACTATCAAAATTGCCTCAAAGATTGGTATTTCCACATTGCAGAGCTATCGAGGGGCTCAAATTTTTGAAGCCATTGGTCTCAACCACAGCGTCATTAATAAATACTTTACCTGGACCGCCTCCCGCATTGAGGGTATTGGACTGGATGTAATTGCCCAAGAAGCAATTATGCGTCACGGCCATGGCTTTGCCGAGCGCGGTGATATTCCGATTCTAGATGTGGGTGGTGACTATCAATGGCGTAAAGAGGGTGAAGCGCATCTGTTTAATCCAGATACCATCCACACGCTGCAGCAAGCGGTGCGCTCAGGTGATTACGAAACCTATAAGCACTATGCGAACTTGGTCAATGACCAGAGCAAACAGCACTTTACCCTGCGGGGGCTATTGGACTTCAAGCCACGTCAGCCCATTCCCATTGAAGAAGTAGAACCCATTGAAGCCATTACCCGCCGGTTCAAAACTGGGGCGATGAGCTACGGCTCCATTTCTAAGGAAGCCCATGAATCCCTGGCCATAGCCATGAACCGCGTGGGAGGTAAATCCAATACCGGTGAAGGAGGCGAAGATCCCGAACGGTTTACCTGGACTAATGAGCAAGGCGACTCTAAAAACAGTGCCATTAAACAGGTGGCATCGGGACGCTTTGGTGTAACCAGTCTCTATCTCTCCCAAGCAAAAGAGATCCAGATCAAAATGGCCCAGGGTGCAAAACCTGGAGAAGGGGGTCAGCTACCTGGACGCAAAGTATATCCCTGGATTGCCAAGGTCCGTCACTCCACGCCCGGTGTGGGTCTGATTTCTCCGCCCCCCCACCACGATATTTACTCCATTGAGGATTTGGCTGAGCTGATCCACGACTTGAAGAATGCTAATCGTGCAGCCCGCATTAACGTCAAACTCGTTTCTGAAGTGGGTGTGGGCACCATTGCGGCAGGTGTGGCTAAAGCCCATGCCGATGTCGTCCTGATCTCCGGCTTTGATGGTGGTACGGGGGCCTCTCCTCAAACCTCCATTAAACATGCAGGCTTACCCTGGGAGTTAGGACTCGCAGAAACCCATCAGACATTGGTGCTAAACAATCTGCGTAGCCGCATTGTTGTTGAAACCGATGGGCAGATGAAAACTGGCCGCGATGTGGTGATGGCCGCATTGTTGGGTGCAGAAGAGTTTGGTTTCTCCACAGCACCGTTGGTCTCATTGGGCTGCATCATGATGCGGGTGTGCCAGAAAAACACGTGCCCAGCCGGGATCGCGACCCAAGACCCCCGCTTACGTAAAAGCTTTGTGGGTGATCCTGACCATGTGGTGAACTTTATGCAGTTTATCGCCCAGGATGTGCGAGAGATTATGGCTAAGCTGGGTGTACGCACCTTTGATGAGCTGGTGGGTCATACCGACTGGTTAGCTGTGCAGGCTGCTGTTAACCATTGGAAGGCGAAGGGCGTAGATCTCTCCAAGATTTTGGAACAACCTCAAGTTGATGACAGTGTAGGGCGTTATTGCCAGATTCCCCAAGACCATGGCCTGGATAAGTCATTGGATATCACCACTCTGTTGGATTTATGTAAGCCTGCCATTGAGACTGGTGAAAAAGTCAGTGCTACATTGCCCATTTGCAATATCAACCGTGTGGTCGGGACCATTCTCGGCAATGAGATTACTAAGAAACATTGGGAAGGTTTGTCAGAAGATACCGTGCATCTGACCTTCCAGGGTAGTGCTGGCCAGAGTTTTGGAGCTTTTGTTCCTGCTGGTGTCACCCTGAAGCTGGAAGGAGACGGTAACGATTACTTAGGCAAAGGTCTGAGTGGTGGCAAGATTGTTGTCTATCCACCAAAAGCGTCTACATTTGTGCCTGAGGAGAACATTATTATTGGTAACGTAGCCTTTTACGGCGCTACCGGTGGTGAGGCTTACATTTATGGCATGGCTGGGGAGCGCTTCTGTGTGCGCAACTCAGGTGTACATGCAGTGGTAGAAGCGGTTGGTGACCATGGCTGCGAATATATGACGGGGGGTAAGGTGGTCGTGTTAGGCACCACTGGACGCAACTTTGCAGCGGGTATGAGTGGTGGCATAGCCTATGTGCTGGATGAAGCCGGAGACTTTGCCACCCGGTGTAACACTGAGATGGTGGACTTAGAACGTCTGAAGGAGGCAGAAGAGATTGCTGATCTCCGCGAGATGATTGAAAAACACCACCGCTATACCGGCAGTCATAAAGCAAAAACAGTCATCGACCATTGGGAAAGTGTCTTGCCGAAGTTTGTCAGAGTGATCCCTCGTGACTATAAGCGCGTGATTCAGTCTCTGCAGCAGGCGTTGCAAGATGGTCTGAGCGGTGATGATGCGCTCTCGGCTGCATTTGAAGCGAACATCAAAGATGTTGCACGAGTTGCTGGTAACTAGCCAGTACTTCGTAATGTTGGCTTAAATTTGACTCATTATTTCCATCATCGATATCAGTTTTGGCCAGTTTTATTGTCCCGGTGGCAGTGCTCGCCTTGCAAAAATCACAATACGTCATTCCTTTTTCAATCTACGACTTCTCCCATGGGTAAACCAACAGGCTTTCTCGAATACACTCGCGAAATTGCGCCAGATGTCTCACCACTGATGCGAATTTCTCATTGGCAAGAGTTTCATACGCCATTGCCGGATGACCAGCTACGCAATCAAACAGCGCGCTGTATGGACTGTGGCACACCCTTTTGCCATACAGGGAATACCATTAACCGCATGGCCAGTGGGTGCCCCATCTATAACCTGATTCCTGAGTGGAATGATCTGGTGTATCGAGGTCTGTGGAAAGAGGCTCTGGATCGATTGCATAAGACCAATAACTTTCCAGAGTTTACGGGGCGGGTATGCCCCGCGCCCTGTGAAGGTGCCTGTGTATTGGGGATTCATAATCCGCCAGTGACGATTAAAAATATTGAGCACGCCATTATTGATAAAGGCTGGGAAGAAGGTTGGGTTGTGGCTGAGCCGCCAGTTCAACGCACTGGGAAGACAGTTGCCGTGGTGGGTTCTGGTCCCGCTGGTTTATCGGCAGCAGCCCAGCTCAATAAGGCTGGCCATCTGGTCACGGTATATGAGCGAGCTGATCGACCGGGGGGATTGCTGATGTATGGCATTCCCAATATGAAGCTTGAGAAAGAAACGGTGGTGATGCGTCGTCTCAAGCTGATGGAGCAGGAAGGCATTCGATTTATTTGTAATGCCGAAATTGGTAAGGATTTGCCAGCTGAGCAACTGGTTAAAGACTATGATGCGGTGATCCTATGTACTGGTTCAACTCGACCTCGAGATTTACCCATTGAGGGACGTGATGCCAAGGGAATTCATTTTGCTATGGAGTTTTTGACAAAAAACACCCAAGCAGTGATGGATCCTACGCTGAATGACCAGGCAATTTCTGCTACGGGCAAGGACGTGGTGATTATCGGTGGTGGTGATACCGGCACCGACTGTGTAGGCACCTCTATTCGTCATGGCTGCGCCAGTGTTACTCAGCTAGAGATCATGCCTAAGCCACCAGCGGAGCGGGCTCCTAATAATCCTTGGCCCGAATGGCCCAAGGTTTACCGTATGGACTATGGCCAGGAAGAGGCTGCTGCTAAGTTTGGGGGCGATCCGCGAGCTTACCTATCCACGGCGACTAAGTTTGAGGCAGGGGACGATGGCCAGGTCAAGGCGATCCATGTGGTGGATGTGGCCTGGGAGAAAGATGATAGTGGCCGCTTCCAAATGCAAAAAGTGGCAGGCTCAGAGCGAGTCATTCCGACGCAGCTGGTCCTGCTGGCCATGGGATTCCTTGGACCAGAACAGCCCATTATCGATGCCCTGGGTCTGGAGCAAGATGGCCGTAGTAATATCCAGGCTGAATATAACAAGTACACCACTAGCCTACCTGGGGTATTTGCTGCGGGTGACTGCCGCCGAGGTCAAAGCCTTGTAGTATGGGCATTTAATGAAGGTCGTGGAGTGGCGCGGGAATGCGATCGCTACCTGATGGGCCATACCGATCTGCCGTAAAGACGATCGTCTGACGAGAAAGTATACAATCTTAAGGGCAAACTTGATGAGTAAGCTCTTAAAATTCAATGACATTACAAGTGGGTGATCCGGCTCCTGACTTTAGCTTGGCTGATGCAGACGGTAATACCGTCAGTTTGGCTGATCTAAAGGGTCAACGTGTGGTGCTATATTTTTATCCTCGTGATAATACCCCTGGGTGCACAAAAGAAGCCTGTGCGTTTCGAGACAACTACGAAGCCTACCAGGCCAAAGATGTGGTTGTTTTAGGTGTCAGTGCAGATGATGCTAAGTCCCATCAAAAGTTCATTACCAAACACGACCTGCCCTTCCCACTGCTAGTGGATGAAGAGGCCAAAGTAGCCACTGCCTATGGCAGCTATGGCCTCAAGAAATTCATGGGCAAAGAGTATATGGGTATTAGTAGGAGTACCTTTGTGATTGGCCCTGATGGGAATTTAGAAAAAATCTACCGCAAAGTAAAAGCTGAGAAACATCCCGTTGAACTACTGACTGCCCTCGACGAACTTTGAATCCATGCCGCAGTTTTGGCGACCAGTCCGTACCCTTTTGGGCTTACTTTTGCGACGACCTTTAGTCGGTACGTGTGTAATACCGATTTTGCCCGATGGTCGCATTGTCTTAATTCAACGCCGTGATAGTGGGCGTTGGGGTTTACCGGGGGGACTGGTCGATTGGGGTGAAGATATCGCCACATCTGCCCAGCGCGAGCTACTGGAAGAAACAGGTCTAGCTATCCTGAAAATTGGTCGTCTGGTCGGCGTATATTCCCATCCAGAGCGTGATCCGCGCTTTGATTCTATTTGCGTCGCCCTCGAAGCCTATGTGGATGGTGAATTTTATATTCGTGATAAAGCTGAGGTAATGAGAATCGCAGCATTTACAGTGGATGACATTCCCCGTGGTAACCTAGCCCACGATCACGATCAACAGCTACAGGACTACTTTAATGGAGCCATTGTTTTGGCCTAGTGCTGGCCAAATGCCCTTACGCAACCTGCGCCGTAAGCTTCAGTACGGTCAGCTGTTTTGGCGGGAAATGGGGCGAGGTCAGACAGTCATTTTTCTGCATGGCTCCTGGCATGACGGTGATCAATGGAGCGAGACCCTAGCTCTAATGGGTCGGCAGTATCACTGTCTGGCACCTGATTTAATTGGCTTTGGTGAGTCAGAACGCCTACAAGATAAGACAGCCTACTCGATTGCGATGCAGGTAAAGACACTGGCAGAGCTACTAGACTCCCTGCGCATCGGTTCCGTTGTGCTAGTTGGCCATTCCCTAGGGGCTTGGGTAGCAGCTCGTTATGCCCTGCGTTATCCAGAGCAGGTTAAAGGACTATGTGTCCTGGAACCCGAAGGTTTTGCCTATACTCCTAAGCGTTGGCGGCGAGAACGTTGGTTGATTAGTCCTTTGAGTGGATTATGGTTAGCGGTTACTAAGCCATTTGCTCGCAAATCCACCCCCGGTCAGACACCTACCTGGTTGCAAAATTATCATTGGCGACAGCTATTACGGCGTCATCCTGCAGCCTGCCGGTTACTCTTCCAGCGTCGCCGTAATGTGTTAGAGCCTGAAGTTGTTGGCGGCCTGGCCAATCTTTCAATGCCCATGGTGGCCCTGCAAGGAGAAAATGCAGGAGAAACCAGCCGACAGCTGACCCAAACGTTTGAGACGGCTGCTCCCAGGGCAACAGTAAAGGTGTTGCCAGGAAAGGATGAGCTGCCTACCTATGGGGCAAAAGCAATTGCAGAGTTTTTAGGACATTGGTTACCAGTTATTGATAAATAAAGACTCGTTTTGCTGCCCGTGTAAATGCCACATAACACAGCTGATTTCTCTCAATCAGCTTCGAATTTCTCATTAAATCTGGCAAATCTATAAATACGTCTTGGAATGTGGAGCCCTGACTTTTATGCACTGTCAGGCTATAGGCATAGTTCACATCGTGAAACTGTTGCCTGAATTCCCAGAAAATCTCCCATTGTTTGGTGGTGGCATAGTCCCGTGAGCGACGTTCATAGTCAGGCAGGCTGATTTCCTGGAGTACATTCAGGTCTTGAAACTTGCCCTCTTCTGTATAAACAACCAGCTGCCATGTCGGTAACCCCTCTATTTTTCCGGGTTTTACCTCTAACACTTCACACTCTTCTGAAGTTTGGAGAATAATGCCGCCCTCCTCAAGGCATGGGTTGTTGGCAATGAGTCTCTCCCCAGGTACAAACTGTTGTAAATCGTCACCGTAGATCGCATGACGAATCATACGGTTTAAAGTTTTAACCCGCTGGTTAGTATAGGCAAGCACTCTCACATAGTTGGGGTCGGCTTTGTATTTATCGCAGGTGAAGGCACGGATGAGCACATCACGCCAGGGATATTTGGGCAGCACAAAGAAGCCTTCGGTGCGATCGCAATTCACATCGCTTTCATATCGAGGTAACTGCTCCCGCTCCATGTTGCGACGAATGTCATCGGCAATCACCCCAATCGCCCCGCCATAGCGAATCACCTGGGACAGAGACGACTGATGCATAATCTGGCTAAAGCAGCATGACTCCGTTTCATTGACAGGCGGTAGCTGAGCCGGATCCCCTACAAATAGCATCTGGGTGGGAATATCCAATCGAGAAATGGCCTCAACCAGTAGCTTCCACATCTCCTGGTTGATCATGGAGCATTCATCCACGATCACCAGTCGATAGTCCGGCACCTGATTATGCTGGTCGCTAACTGACTTAAAAATTTGCTCACCGCTGCCCGTGTCAATGACCGGTTTTAGCCCCAGCAATCGGCAACAAGTGACTGACTCCACATCTTTGATATCCCACTGGGTGGCCATGGTTTTGAGCACCTTGGTGGCTTTATTACTAAAGGCCGTCAGCACAATCGGCCAGTCACAACCTTGATCACGCAAATAGGTAACCAGAGCTTGTAGCAGGGTGGTTTTGCCCGTACCCGCATAGCCTGTCAGTAAATAGAGCTTGGATGGACTCTGCAAAAATTCCTCAATGGCTTGCAGTGCTTCCCACTGCTCCTCGCTTAACTCAATCCCTGGCAGTATTTCTGGAATCGTGGCAGCGCTATCCATTTGAGCGAAGCATCCGGGTACGAAATCCATCATAACCTGAGGGACAAAGAAGTACAAAAGAACTATTTGCCATCAATATTGATTCTCTATATTTCTCAGCACCATTGCTGCTTTAGGGGAAGATTTACCTTAAACCTATAATGAAACATATGGAGATCAATGGCTTGCCTATTGCCTATAGCTGAGCCGTTATGGTTTTGCCATCGGCAGGTTTACCCCACAGATAGCCCTGCATATACTCACAACCTAAGGTTTCAAGGGTCGCTAGTTGGACTGAATTTTCAACGCCTTCGGCGGTTACACTCATGCCTAGCTCATGGGCTAAATTGACGATAGCCTTGATGACCTTCAGACCTTTCGTCGTATTGTTCATTTGGTGGATAAAGGAACGATCAATTTTTAAGTTTTCAATTTTTAAGCTGTATAGATAGCTGAGCGACGATGAGCCCGTACCAAAATCATCAATGCTCACCATAATTTGATAGCGCTTAAGCTTCTCTAAGGTCGCTAGAACAACGTCTGTTTTTTGCATGAGGCCATATTCAGTAACGTCAAAGGCAAGATTTTGATGATCAATTTGAGTTTCTCCTAATATGCGATCCAGATAGTCGATAAAGTCTCTTTGAGTTAGCTGCTGAGATGATATATTGACATGTAGCTTAAATGAAGAATGCAGTAAATTTTGCTCTTGCCATTCTTTGAGTTGTTGACAGGCATACCGCAGAACATAGCGGTCTAACTCAAGAATGAGTTCGGTTTCTTCTGCAACAGGAATAAATTCATCAGCACTCAATATGCCCCTTTGAGGATGATTCCAACGCACTAGAGCTTCTAAGCCATTCAGATAATTGTCTGCCAAAGAGATAATAGGGTGATAAACAAGGATTAACTCTTGGTTATGCAACGCTCTATGCAACTCATTTTGCACTTCAAAGAAGGAGAATGTACGTTGATGCATACCAGAATTAAAGATCTCTATTCTACCAGCACCTTCAGCTTGAGCCTGAGATAATGCAGTGGCTGCATCTCTCAATATATGAGTAGCCTGTTGATATTTATGGGAGTGTAGAACAATACCAACCTCAATTTGTCCATAGATTAAGTGATTGCTGATGTGGAAAGGGTACGTAACTTCTCGCTGTAATTGTTCTGCAAATTGAGTAATTTGTTCCTCACTCCGAAAGGCCTCAATTAAAATAGCAAATGTATCTTCTCCAAAGTTTGCCAATAGAGAACCTGGCCAGGTTATTGTCTCTAAGCGACTCTTAATCGCTACAATGAGCTGGTCTACAGCTTGGTGCCCAAGGGAATTTTTAACTAGCTGCAGTTTGTTATATTTAAGCAAAATGACGGCCAGTCTTTGGGTTGGGTTAGACTGTGCTTGTGTGAATGATTGTTGTAATCGCTGAGTTAGCAAAACTCTATTAGGCAGCCCAGTAATGCTATTATGGGTTGCCATATGTACAAGTTCTTCTTGCATGCGTAACCGTTCACCAATTTCTTTCTCTAGCTGAGCGGTACGTTGCATGACCCGTTGTTCCAATTGAGAGTTGAGCTTTTGGATTTCAGATTGGGCAGCACGTAATTTTAGATGATTGTCAATTCGGGCTAGTAGTTCTTCCGCTTGAAATGGTTTGGGAATATAGTCCACGCCTCCTAGATTAAAGGCTTTGACTTTCTCATCAGTTTGATCTAAGGCACTCAGAAAAATGACAGGAATCTCTTGAGTTATTGGATTTGCTTTGAGCAGGCGGCAGACCTCATAGCCATCCATTCCAGGCATTTTAATATCTAAGAGAATCAGGTCTGGCTGGGCTGCCTTAGCAATTTTGAGCGCGACCTCGCCGTTGATGGCACTGCGTACTTTGTACCCCTGCTGAGTCAACACTGTAGATAAAAAATCTAGATTGGGGGGGACATCGTCCACCACTAAGATATCGCCGCAGGGTAAAGGATTTAGTGATGCATCTGAGGGTTGGGTCATTATGCTCAAAATTAAGGAGAGTGATTCAATATAGTCAGCACTGTGATAGAAGAGTTTAGGGTTCGAAGGCTTGTCTTGATGAGGTCGTCAATTCAGTAATCAGGTCACAGCGAAATCCTTTGACTAATTTAGTCAGTGCTTCGACTAATTGATCTTCAGGTATTGGGATTTCATCAATGAGCTGAGCAACCCATTCTGCATCGGCTAAGCTAGATGCCTCATGGAGTTGATGTAGCCACTCTTTTGGCTGTTTAGACAGCTGTTCGACAATGATGTGATGCTGGTTATCAGATGACAGTCTAGGGAAATTATGGGTGTGTTGGTGTTCATAAATGTACTGTACTCCGAGGTGTTGCTGTAGTTTTTGAAAAATAATGCTATCTCTGAAGGGTTTGCGCACAAAATCGTCACAGCCCACCGATAAGACCATCTGTTTTTCACTCTCTAGAGCGCTAGCAGTAAGGGCAATAATGACTGTTGCTTGCCCTTGTAGACTAGTGCGGATGCGCTGAGTCGCTTCGTAGCCATCCATCACAGGCATACGCATGTCCATCCAAATTAGGTGAGGCTGCCATTTTTGCCAAATTTGCAGGGCTTCTTGGCCATTTGTAGCTGCTCTTACCTTGAAGCCAACGGGCTCTAACAGTTGCATGAGCAGGGTTCGACTCGCCCACTTATCTTCCACAATTAAAACGCGATAGCTCGGTTGGTTGGGTGCAAGACAAATTACCGTTGAGCTGCTCTCATCTTCCTCAATATCTAGAATATCGACGGGAGTGACTGGGAGGTTAAATCGAAAAATACTACCTTGTCCTGGTGTACTTTGGACAGATATATGACCGCCTAAGAGTTCAATATAGGTTTTGCTGATGGCCAGACCCAACCCCGTTCCCCCTTGAGACTGACGACCAATATCGGTTTGATAAAAAGCGTCAAAAAGATACTGGAGCTGTTTAGGGTCAATCCCTGAACCAGTATCTTGGACCTCAATGGAAAGGTGGTTTTTGCCGGAAATCGTTAACGTAATACTGCCACTGTTGGTAAATTTAACAGCATTACCCAATAAATTAATGAGGATTTGTCGTAGCTTGGCTTCATCAGTTTCTATATATTGGGGTACTTCAATCGCGCATTCACACGTTAAATTTAGTCCTTTTGCGCCAGCTTTTTCTTGAAACATGGTTGCTAGTGAATGCAGTAACTGATGCAGGTCAAAGGGTTGCGCGTTAATGCTAATGTGACCAGCCTCAATCTTTGACATGTCGAGGACGTCGTTGATAAGGGTAAGTAGATGATCACCGCTATGTTGAATGACGTCTAAATGCTGTGCAGAGTCTTGCAGAAAGCGCTCAGGCCCATATTTAAGGGTACGCTGCATAACTTGAACAAAGCCTAGAATGGCATTGAGAGGCGTGCGTAACTCATGGCTCATACTGGCCAGGAATTCACTTTTGACCTGGCTGGCTTGCTGGGCTGCTTGAATTGCGGTCTCTAATGCAATATTTTGTTGCGCAAGTTCTTCTTGCTGGGCATGTTCTTGTTCTAGGAGACGTGCCTGGGTAATCGCGATACCAACTTGGGCGGCAACAGATTCTAGCAGCTCAATTTCCCAAGATAACCACGCCCGTTGACGGTCACACTGATGGATTTCAATGACTCCATTGGGAGGCCCTTGATAGGATGATGTGCGAATAGCCAGCATGGATTTAGTTTGTAGCTGCTCCCACGTTGACTGTTCTTGTTCGAGCAGAGACGTCTGGGTAACATCGTCAATAGCTAAAGCGTTTTCCTGGGACAGCACCACCTGAATGTAAGGGCTTTGGAGAGTCGAAATTTTAAAGGCTTTTTGGGAAATGTAGTCGGGAATCAGATATTCGGCAACAGTGTGTAACTGTGGAGTAGGTGTATCGGTATAGAGATGAAAACAACAGCGACTGACGCCAAATGCCAGGCCAATTTCATCTACGGTTGTTTGATAGGTTTTTAGGGTATCGAGGCTTTGACGTATAGCATTGCTGATTTTCGTCTGTAGCTGTTCGCTTTGAACTTGTTGAGCAAGGGCAGCTTCAATCGATTTGCGTTTTGTGATATTTAAGGTGGTGGCTATAATCCGGTGAGTTTTTCCTTGGCTGTCTTTTAATGGTGTCAGGGTTGTTAACCACCAGTTCCATTGATCATTGATATATAGCTCCTCTTCAAAGGTGAGGGGTGCGCCAAAATCAGCACAGTGCTGATACTTCTGAGTAAGTTCGACAGCTGTTTCTGGGGAGAAGAGTTCTTCTGGAGTAGAGTTAATCAACGCTTTTCTCCGAGCACCGGACATCCGCTCAACCGTAGCATTGGAGTCTACATAGCAAAATTTTTTGTAACCTAATACATCGACGACAAAAATACCTGCTTCTACACCATTGTAAATACTGCGAAGAAACTGCTCTTGTTGGAGAATAATCGCTTCGTTGCGTTTGCGATCGCTAATATCCGTATGGGAGCCCACCATGCGGATGGCCGTGCCATCAGTATCCCAGAGGGCTTGACCACGATCTAAAATCCACTTGTATTGTCCATTTTTGCAACGAAGACGGTATTCTTCGCTAAAGAAAGGTGTGTTCTGATCTAGATGAGCCTGGCCTGCTTTGAGAACTCGCTCTCGATCCTCTGGATGCAGACGACTCTCCCATTCATCTCGGCTATGGGCAATCTCATGCTCACCATAGCCCAACATTGCTTTCCATCGTAGGGAATAGAAAATTTTACCTGCAGCAATATTCCAGTCCCAAATTCCGTCATTATTACCTTTTAGAGCCAGTTGCCAGCGTTCTTCACTCTGACGCAGTTTTTCTTGTTCAGCAATGCGATCGCTAATATCATTACCAATGACGAGAACACAGGCGCTATCTTGGAAATAAATAATTGCAGCAGACAGTAAAATTGTTTTGATTTCTCCCAATGCATTTTGGACTCTCCATTCCTGGTTACGCAACCTACCTTTGACCAATTCTTGATGAAATACACCTCGGGTTTGCGGCGGAATCCAAATGTTTAATTCTCTGCTAGTGCGTCCGACAATGTTCTCCCTGGGTAGCCCCATGAGCTCTACGAAGCGATCGTTAACTTTGATGTAACGGCCTTCATCTAGAGTGCTCAAGGTAATGGCATTAGGGCTGAGTTGAAACGCCTTGGCAAACGTCTCTTCTGAACGCTGTAGAGCCTGAGTACGCTGGTCAACTAAGTCTTCAAGGTGTTGTGAATATGTTTTTAGTTGCGATCGCGAGTTTTCTAAGCTTCCTTTCATGCGATTAAAACTACTGATCAATACATTGAGTTCCTGGATATGAGAGGGCACAATACCCTTCCGAGCATCACCTTTAGCCAGAGACTGGGTGGCGAATCCAAGTTGTTGTATAGGTCGATTAATCCACCGAGCGATCAGCAAACTGACACCGCTAGAAATCCCCATCGCCAATAGAGATAGGACTATCGTATTACGGCTGTTCGCATGAATTTGCGTTGTAAAATTGGCTTCAGGTAATAGAGAGACCCCTAGCCACTCTAGATTATGGTTATCAAAAAATGGTGTAACCTGTACCCAATATTTTGTCTCCTGAACTCGACATTTGAACTGCCTTGTACCCTGAATTGGACCACTCGTTTCTAATTCTTTCAGGGTGTATTCAATGGTTTTCTGAATGAGCTCGTTATGTTGTACCTGCGCAGATGAGATGGATATGTCATTATCTTCTAACAAAGTACGGTTTTCAGAACTAACCAGCACCTTACCATCCATATCCATGATAAACATGGCACTGGAATGACTGGTTTGAAAACGCTCTACAAATTTTGTGAGGGCCTCCAGGGAAAAATCTGCACCGAGCACCCCTTGTAATGTTTTGTCATCATCCAGATAGGGACGTACAAAGCTGATGCCTAATTTAGGCGATGGATCTTCAAAATCGTACACATTGGTCCATCGAGCCTGCTGGTGCCTGATGGCTGTTTTGTACCAGGGGCGCTGGCGTGGATCATAGGATATGTTTAATTGAGCTGGCTCTAATTGACCATCGGTTGTCACTGAAAAAATCTTGACAAATTCATTTGAACTACGATCTTTGATTGCTAATTCCAAGCTGCTATCTGGTAGTTTATTAAGCTCTACATAGTGACCGTTAATATCGCCATAGTAGATATAAGTGACATCTGGAAAGCGTTGTATTTGTCGAAATAAATGAGGAAACCAGCTTTTTAAATTTTGAGGATCCAACTGCTGTAGCTCTAGGGAATCTAGATTTTCCTGGGTTACTAGTGGTGGAATCGCTGTGTAGGCTTCTAATTTATGTTGAAAATGTTCTCCTGTTTCGTGGAGTAGATGATAGGCCAATGTTTCTACAGATGCTTGGCCGTTTCGATGGGCAAGCCACCCTGTGATCGTTGTGACAACAACGACCTGCGTGATTAACGGAATCGCAATCAGTGATCTTAGCGTTAGTTTCACTGGCGAGCAGCTCAGTAAGAATACCTAAGGACTAAGCATAACGATTGATCTGTGTAAATGCATCACGATGGGTTATAAGCATTTGCCGAGCACCACCATAGGTAATCTCTCGATCTTCGACCTATGGCTAATAAAACAACGTTATTTTTTGCAGTTTCAGGAAAGATCCTAGCCAATAGTCGAAGCTTGTAGTCTCTCGGGTATGCTGGATGCCATTCACCTATTTGATCGAGTTGTATGAGTGGCCGTGTTCGCCAGACGTCATGTCTAAAAGAACATATTGATCGCTTCATCCATGCCCCGCAAACTGAAATTGCCCTGGTAGCCTTGATTTTGCTATCGGTATTTTTGGTCGTGGTTGAGGTGGTACTGGATACTCGCGGGCTGTCTACCCGATGGGTTAGCCATCTTCAGGCTGGGCTGACGAGCATTTTTATGCTGGAACTAAGCTGCCGTTATTGGATAGCGCGGAAAAAACAGCGGTTTTGGCGTAATTACTGGCTTGATATCCTGGCTACTATGCCAATGATCACGGCGTTTCGTCTGCTGCGGTTGCTGCGGTTGCTGCGGTTGTTGCGGGCGGGGATTTTGCTGAATCGCAGTTTGGGGCGGTTGTCGAGTGCGATCGCGGCCAGTCTAGGCATTCAAATTGGCGTGTTTATGGTGATTGGCTTGATTGTGCTCACAGGGGGTCTGGCCATCTACCTATTTGAAGAGCCCTACAACCCGCGCATTGAAAGCCTGCGAGACTCCATGTGGTGGAGCATTTTATCCTTAGTTGCCGGAGAACCAATTGGCGGTGATCCACAAACGGATATTGGGCGCATAATTGCCCTCGTTGTCATGATGGGCGGACTGACCACATTTGCTGTCTTTACTGGTGTCGTCTCTGCTGTGATGATGCGCAAACTAGAAACTTTTATGGACTTCAAAGCCTTGGAAATTGATGAACTGCGGGGCCACATTGTAATTTGCGGCTGGAATCGAGGTGGGCATTTAATCGTGGAAGAGTTGTTGGCCGATGGGATAAATCGCTGTGCGGTCGTGATTGTGGCCGAAGCAACCGATGAACCGGCTCAGGCTCTTAACCATCTCAATGCTTCTCAGCTTTACTTTTATGCTGAGGATTACACCAAAATTGATATCCTCGAAACGGTTGGGATTATTCATGCTTCCAGGGCAATTTTATTGGCCGATGCCACCCATCCGCGTACAGACCAAGACCGAGATGCCCGTACAGTTTTGGCTGCTCTGACTATCGAAAAATTGAATCCTTCTATCTATACTTGTGCGCAGTTGTTGGATCGTCGTAATGATGTGCAGCTTAAGCTGGCTGGTGTTGATGATGTGATTGTTACAGAAGAAGTATCAAGCCATCTAATTGCCACATCTGCCCGAAATCAGGGTTCTGTAGAGGCTCTTTCGGAGTTGTTGACGGTGCAAAGTGGCAATCAAATTTATGAGATCCAGGTTCCAACTGATTGGATTGGTAAACAGTATTGGGCATTAGCTCAAGTTCTTAAGCAACAATCTGATGCATTGTTGTTGGCCATAGAGTCGGTCAAACAAGATAAACGAACTACTCAGGTGAATCCTCCAGCGGAATTAGTGTTAAACAAAGAAGATCGGCTAGTGATTATTGCAAGAGAAAGTCCTAGATTTTAATCGAAGATAATATCGATGACTCCTAGTGAATCCTGGGCTGAAGTGGGCTGCTTAGGATCAATTTCAAATAGCAATAACTGTTTAGCTGTTGTGTAAGTTCCTTCCAAACTAGAGGATCGAAGAGCTTCTCTCCGTTGCAGAGGTTGAAGTAAGAGCTCATAGTTTTTCATGGTTTTTCCAATCCCATCTAACCTTGCTAATGCTTCTCGAGCGTCAGCTAAGACTGGCCAAAGCTTTGTCGGTATTTCCCAATAATCTGGTAACGGCGCAGGAATAAAAGCCCAATCTTGATGTCCATCAACAATCAGCTCAATTAATTGACCAGGGGCATTATCAGCGAAAACAGCTTTATCCATTGCACTTAATGACCCAAAATTGAAATCCGTCCCCATGAATTTCAATTTTAGGCCTAAAATTGAAATTCATTTTCATCAATTTCAATTTCGGACTAAAAAATGAAACTCATTTCTGTGACTCTCATTTTTGACCTTAAAACTGAAATTCATATTTTTTGTCCTATGACAAGGTTTGACTGTGGTGAGGTATCAAGCGTAGTCAAATGGTTGCATTTTCTGTAACCCGACCCCATGCCATTGAATCCCTTTATATGCTGAGCATAACGAATACAAGGAAGGCAGATAAATGGCTAAGCGGCTTTGGTTATTAGGATTGGGGGCAATGGCAATGATGGGCATGACCTATCAAGCTGAGGCAAATTTATCCTCTGAGCCAGCTGAATTGCTAGCTAACGTATCTAATGTGCCAGTTTCTGGACCGGAGAAGGCACCTCGTATTGTGCGGCGACAACAGTTTGAAGATTATCGTCAAGTCATTGAGCGCACCCGGTCAATGATTTATGACCAGAGTAGCCAAACCCTGGCAGACCGCTGGGGGCTAGATATCCTCGACGTTACTTGGGAAGATACTGGGCGTTATGACAATTCTGCAGTTGGTCCTAACATCAGCGATATGACCATTCAGGTCCAACAACAAGATCCTGATACAGGAGAATATTCGCTGCACCTGATGCCCGTCATCCGCTATCCGAATTTTGCGGATCTCACAGGTGATGTTCCTATAGATCAGTTTTATGTGCTTACCGGTAACGAAAAAGGTGAGGATTTAGAACGGGTCTCCTTAGAAGATGTACTTGAAAATTTGCGTAGCTATTTGAGTGAGCCAGATTCGTGGGCTGGCACAGAGAAATCCCTTTTAGCAGATCGTGACAGTCATGTCTTGGTGAGCGCTCAAGCAGCATTCTTACCGATTCCCCAAGGCGACGAAGCAACTTTTAACCCTGTTTTATTTAACTACCAGTCTTACCCGGGTGATCCGGCTGTGCTCACATTGCTGGTAACCCGAGAAGGCACCAGCGCCACTGTAATTGATAACCAGCGTGATGGCTTTGACGCCGGACATACCTGGGGACAACGTTTATTTTTCAATCAAAATGGCGAGCGTGCTAGTCTCACGGGCCAGCGGCTCAGCGATTTTCAGATTGATGCCGGTAGCGATACCGAGCTAACCAATGAGCAACCTGTGAACATTGATGCAGACAAGGCAGGGCTCAACATGGTCATGCTTATTCAGGTACCCCTCAAACAAAAACAGCCTTTTATGTCCGCTGCACCGATGGCTGGAACCATGATGTTGGAATCAGCGGCTATGGACTCAATGGAGCGTAGTAGCAATGTAGAGGCTGCCGTTATCGGTCATGGTGAAGTCGAAGGTCCGTTCACCGAAATCGATAACCTTGAGATCGAACGAGATCCTAATTTCCCAATTCGCGTCACCGTCCAGTTTTACAAAGCCACCAGCAATGGCGTTGTCTCTGCTGATGATATGCGCGAAATTCATGAACAAATCCAAAAAGTCTATGATGAGGCCGACTATGTAGGCAGCCTGGTCTTAGATGGTCGTCAAGGTCGCCCTACTGAGTATGAGGGCGACCACACTCAGCCGGATGATTGGTGGGAGAAGTTTTGGCAGCATTCTCGCGAACGTTTGGATATGAGTGAAGAAGAAGCGAGAGAGCTTTGGGAAAGATTGCGAGAAGAATAAATTTTGAGTGCTTATCCCAAGTCCGAATACATTCAACCCAATTAAAAATAGACAATCTTGTAGGGGCACGACGCCCTTGTGGATGCCCTTCGATATCGGATGTTATCAGTCAGGATTGCGTATTAGTTTTGAGTTGATATCCTTTCACTAAGTCTGAACCAACTAAAGAGCATCAACTCAAAATACAAACCTCAAAATTCAAAGTTTTCTCTAGCTCGGTTCGGTCAACCCGAACGAATCTTTATGGACGCTCTCAGTTTTCCTTTTGTAAGCTGGAAGCACTAGACCCCCTACTTAGTTGAGCTATGTCTGCTATCGTGCCTTCCCAGCAAGTTCAAAATCGTAAAATTGCGAGTTATTTTTTGTGGGCTGGCGCTTTTTTAGGCATATTTGGGCTACATCGACTCTACAACGGCAAAATTACGTCCGGCGTCATCTGGATGTGTACTTTAGGTTTCTTTGGAATTGGTCAGTTTGTTGACCTGTTTCTAATTTCAGATATGGCAGAAAAACGACAGCGACAGCTTGTGGATGACCACCCATCCAACTTTGATCTACAGCCTGCTGTTGCCGCTGAAGTTAGCCAAGATCCGCTAGCGGTGAAACTGTTGCGTTTAGCTAAGCTGCACGGTGGCCAGATTACTGTGACCCAGGCTGTGATGGATACGGGTCAATCTTTTGAAGCTATCGAAACGGAGCTTACAGCGATGGTTAAATCTGGCTATGCTGACATTACCAACCGCCCTGATTCAGGGGTTATCGTTTATGAGTTTCCAGAATTGATGTGAGATTACGGCAGAGTGCTGTAGGCAATCTTTTAGTGATTGTCTTAAGTCACGTCATGCAACTGTCGTTTTCATTTACTGACCAAAAATAAGGCCTTTGACCCAATCTTTGCCTTGATCAACAACCTCGGCACCCAAAAAGAAGATACTTCCCACTAGACCCACGGCCAGGGTGCAAAGTGTCAGGCCTGCCAAACTAATTGCTCCGTCATCATCGAGTAGGCCAAACCCAATCACAAAAATGCCAATGGCAGGCAAGGTGTTAGTGCCGGGGATGGGAATCATCATGCACATTGACATTAGTGCGATCGCAATTCCCAACACCATACGACCCACAGGGCTTGTGCAGATAATTGACAGTCTAGGGCGCGATACCGCCTCAATCTTCTGTAGCCAGGGCAATCCCTTCGTGATGAAGCCCGCCACCTTAGTGCGCTCAAATCCTCTGTTCATCCACTTTTCTGGCAGCCAGGGCTTTTCTCGACCCACTATCAGCTGCACTGCCAACCAGAGCATAACAATGCCAAATGGAATCGAGTAGCCCGGTGCTGGCACAGGCAAGGCTGAGGGCAGTGAGAGCAGTACAAATAAAAAACCAAAAGTACGCTCTCCCCCCAGGGTGAGTAATTCCTTTAAGGTGACATCTAAACGTGATGTAGCTGCCGCCGCTGCTGCTTGTTCATGGGGTGTTGGCGTCAGCGAGGGAGCATCTAAAAAGTAGCGCTGAAGTTCAGCGGACAGTTTAGCCATAGTAAATAAATTTAGAAGTTACTTATAAGAGTTTCGCCAACGTTAGCGCAGGTCTGGGGAAGTTTAAGGTCTGAGTTTTAAAGTTTGAGTTTTCCATCACTCTTACTAATTTTTTCCTCCCCAAGGAAAGAATTATGCCCATGGGTCATTAAGTGCTCCCAAACGCACCATATCTCAGCCCATTTGACTGAGCCAACGAACGCTAGGTTCCACCGATGTCTTAGCCAGCTTAGCGGCATATGGCAATCCCTGGGAAGTCACCCCCCGATGACGGCTTATGGAGTTTGGCGGACCTGGTTACAAAATTGTTGGACGGCATTGATGGCTTGCGATCGCAAATCTGCCAGCGGTTGAGCAAACGGTGGTTGCCATTCCGATAGTCCCCACAGGTCTGAGGTAACCAACACCTGACCATCGCAGTGTGGCCCAGCCCCAATGCCAATGGTAGGAATTCCTAACGTTTGGGTGATAGTCTTAGCCACATCCTGCGGTATATGCTCCAGCACAATGGCAAATGCACCTGCCCGCTCTAACGCTTGAGCCTCTTGCAAAATGCGCTCAGCCTCTTTAGCGGTTTTACCTTGTTTACGAAAGCCCCCAAACTGATGCACTGACTGGGGTGTCAAGCCCACATGCCCCATGACAGGAATACCAATTTGGGTCAACCGTGCCACCGTTGCCGCCATCGCCGGATGACCGCCTTCTAACTTCACTCCCTGGGTGCCAGTTTCTTTCATCACCTTGCCAGCAGTCACCAGAGCCTGTTCTGGGCTGACCTGGTAGCTTAAAAACGGCAGATCCACCACCATAAATGCATTGGATAACCCACGACGCACCGCCTTGGCATGGTGAATAATCTCATCCAACGTTAGAGGCACCGTAGTTTCGTACCCCAGCACAGGCATTGCCAGGGAGTCACCCACTAACGCAATATCTACCCCAGCGGCATCCACCAGCTGAGCGGATAGATAATCCCAGGCCGTAAGTGCTACTATGGCACGTCCCTCCTGCTTCCAACGATTTATTTGAGAAACCGTTATGGTCATGGCTAATCACCGTAGTCACGTATTACCGGAGGATGGCTGCACCATCGCCTCTACTACAATTAGGCCACAACTAGACCGTTTCGGGGGTAACGGCATTTTCTTGCTTTGGAAGAATAGAAAATGTCGTCAAGGGATTGGCTAACAGGGTTAGAGGGGCTTCTGGTTACCTTATGGTGCTAATCAGGGTTGGTTGGTAAACATCTCATGGGTATTGGCTCTGCCTGTGGTCAAACTTACCCAAGCCAAACCTTCTGTTGTACCCACCCAAAGTTTGTCACTGACGTCTGTTGCCAACGAGAGGACATTGCCTGAGGGTAAGTTGGGCACCTGGCTGACAATGGCACCGTTATAAGGATTGAGCTTAAACAATCCGTTTTCAGTCCCTGCCCAAAGGGTATGGGTTGTATCAAAGGCAATGTCGGTAACGCTTTTGCCTTCCATTTGCGTCACAGAGCGCAGCAGAGCCCCCGTTTTACCATCAAAGACAAATAAACCTTGGGATGTACCCACCCATATTTGTCCTTGCGGTCCCGTTGCGATCGCTCGGACAGAACGACCTGGGATATTAGAAACCTGATTCAAAATAAAGGCTGATGCCGTATCCACCCGCACCAACCCCGATAGGGTTCCCACCCATAACTGTCCATCCTGATCAACAGCCAACGCATTTGCACTGGTACCTGGCAGCTCTTGCAGGGTGGTCATCAACAGACCTCGATCAGGACTGACCATCGCCAAACCTTGATCGGTCCCTACCCACAAAAAACCACGACCATCAATGGCCATGTCCAACACCCGATTAGACGGTAATCGAAAGTTTTGTGCAGTGATTTGATTAATGCGAGGGTCAACCCTGACAAGACCGTTAAACGTGCCTAGCCAAATACGCCCCACCCGATCTTGAGCCATCGCATCAATAAACCGGTTGGGTACATTGACCCGAGACTGAATCACGCCCGTTGCTGGATTAATACGAGCCAATCCCTGGTGGGAGCCCACCCAGAGACTCCCCGTAAAGTCTGACTGCAGCGCCCCCACCCGAAAGTCAGTTGCCAGAGGATTGCGTTGATAAGGGCGATCAGACGGCAGTGGCACAGCTCGCGGCGGCGGGTCTGTATATATAGGGGTCCCAGTCGATTCTTGCGCCCTAACCGGCATGCCAGCACTCCACAACAGTGTTGCGCCTACGGTCAGCTGAATCAATTGCTTAACAGAAATCACAGTGACGTCTCCCTACAGACCATGGGTTTATCTCTCCTGCAACATATGGCAGCAGGTAACTTGATGCTTTTGATAGCGTGCCCAAGGATTTGTGTCAACTCTAGCCGTTCCAGGCAGGGCATTGTTCACCAATAAATCTAAAAAATTCATTAGAGAATAAAAGACTTTCTTAATCTCCGTGGGACATTACCTCCAAAAGATGCTAGGCATAATCTGCCTGGCTAGCAAAACCTCTATATGCTGCATTAATAGACGCATCTTTCGAAAACTTAATGATATGGAACGTAGATTCATAAATAAAAATTATGAATCTATACAGAAGTTCCAAAACAGAACTTATCAGATCGCTGATAGTATTCTTTAAAGAATTAGGTAGTTGTTTGCTGCCTAACCATAAGGAGAACAGTCAATTTGGCTGTCTAGCAGTGTTTGCTGCTCGATACGATTTTCGAACTCAGTTAACTCAGTCAAACAGCGGCAGACCGCCCTATCTGGGAATTGCAAGAGTTCGTAAGCCATCTAGTTTGATTCACAGGAAAGGGAGATATGTCTTACTCTCAGACGTCGACGCAGTCGAAGGCTGGCTATAGTGCTGGTGTAAAGGATTACAAACTTACCTATTACACTCCGGACTACACGCCCAAAGATACTGATATTCTGGCCGCATTCCGGATGACCCCTCAGCCTGGGGTTCCTCCTGAAGAGTGTGCAGCTGCTGTAGCTGCAGAATCTTCCACCGGTACTTGGACCACTGTATGGACCGACCTTTTAACCGACATGGATCGGTACAAGGGTCGTTGCTATGACATTGAGCCCGTACCTGGTGAAGATAACCAGTACATTTGCTACGTTGCTTATCCTCTGGACCTATTTGAGGAAGGCTCCGTTACTAACTTGCTTACTTCTCTTGTAGGTAACGTATTCGGCTTTAAGGCTCTGCGTGCTCTACGTCTGGAAGACTTACGCATTCCGGTTGCTTACCTCAAGACATTCCAGGGACCTCCCCACGGTATTCAGGTTGAGCGCGACAAGCTGAATAAGTATGGTCGTCCTCTACTTGGTTGCACCATTAAGCCCAAGCTCGGTCTATCCGCTAAGAACTATGGCCGTGCGGTTTATGAGTGCTTGCGTGGTGGTCTTGACTTCACTAAGGATGACGAAAACATTAACTCTCAGCCTTTCCAGCGCTGGCGCGATCGCTTCTTGTTCTGTGCCGATGCCATTAGCAAGGCGCAAGCAGAGACTGGCGAAATCAAGGGTCACTACCTGAATGTAACTGCTGGCACTTGTGAAGAGATGCTGAAGCGCGCTGAGTTCGCCAAAGAACTCGGTCAGCCCATCGTCATGCATGACTTCCTGACGGGTGGCTTTACTGCTAACACGACTCTGGCTCACTGGTGTCGCGACAACGGTCTCCTACTGCACATCCACCGTGCGATGCACGCAGTAATCGACCGTCAGAAGAACCACGGTATTCACTTCCGGGTTCTGGCTAAGTGCTTGCGGATGTCCGGTGGTGACCACATCCACACCGGTACTGTTGTCGGTAAGCTTGAGGGTGACCGCGCTGGTACCCTTGGTTTCGTAGACCTACTGCGTGAAAACTATGTAGAGCAAGACAAGTCTCGTGGTGTTTACTTCACTCAAGACTGGGCTTCCATGGGTGGCGTAATGGCTGTTGCTTCCGGTGGTATCCACGTATGGCACATGCCTGCTCTGGTTGAAATCTTCGGCGACGACTCCGTTCTTCAGTTCGGTGGTGGTACGTTGGGTCACCCTTGGGGTAATGCTCCTGGTGCAACTGCTAACCGTGTTGCCCTTGAAGCTTGTGTTCAGGCTCGTAACGAAGGCCGTAACCTGGCTCGCGAAGGTGGCGACATCATCCGTGAAGCTTGCAAGTGGTCTCCTGAGCTGGCTGCAGCTTGCGAACTTTGGAAGGAAATCAAGTTTGAGTTCGACACTGTGGACACCCTCTAACTAGAGACACTCTCTAACTAGAGACACTCTCTAATTGCCATAGCTAGAGCAGTGGTCATTGCGATTAAGGGCGATTGCTAATCCGTTAGCAATGCCAATATCAAAACTGCTGCTCTGGTTACCGCATCAGCTGTTTCAAGCTGCTTTAATGCCTGTGATGCATTGAGCTCACCCATGGATATAAAGCGAATTGCAAAAGATACGGCTAAGACGCTGACAAGCTATCTAACCTATCAAGCGGTTCGAATAGTCATGGGGCAGTTGCGAGAAACAAACTTGCCTCGCTCCTATTGGTTCAATGAGTTTGCAACTCGAGATAAGTTACAGGATGGTGAAGCCTTTATTGCTTCGCTCATGCAGGAAAATGCAGATCTCGCGCTTCGAGTTATGACTGTTCGTCAGCACCTCGCGGAAGAAGTGACTGAATTTCTCCCAGAGATGGTCGTGACGGGCATTCAGCAAGCAAACATTGAGCATCGTAAGCGACATTTAGAGCGCATTACTCAAATGAGTTCTGATGATTTTCACAGCGAAGCTGATGCGGGTGATAGGGATTCTCAGTCTGACTAAACCGTTGTAAACCGATACTGACGAGTAGATTATGAAAACTCTGCCCAAAGAGCGTCGTTACGAAACGCTGTCTTACCTCCCTCCTTTGACTGATGCTCAGATCGAGCGTCAGATTCAGTACGTACTTGAGCAAGGTTACTTCCCTGCCATTGAGTTCAACGAAGATTCTGATCCGACTGCTTACTACTGGACCATGTGGAAGCTGCCTTTGTTTAACGCAAGCAGCACTCGTGAAGTCCTAGACGAAGTGCAGGCTTGTCGTTCTGAGTACCCCGATTGCTTTGTTCGTGTTGTTGGATTTGACAACGTGAAGCAGTGCCAAATCCTTAGCTTCATCGTTCATAAGCCTGGTTCTGGCAGCAGCTACCGCTACTAAGCTTTTGGGTATAGCCGGTAAGCTTGTATCCTAATTGATTATTGAAAAAGCGGAAGGAATATATTCCTTCCGCTTTTTTGCTTGTAAAGTTCGGACTTGAAATTTTCTAGCCTTTGTTTCTGATGATCATTACCTGAATGACTTGGTTAACCAAATTTTCGGGTCACTCTAATGAGCTAAATAGACTGCTCAAGAGAGCTGCTGCTGCTTCGTTTACTTGACCATCTGCTAGTACTACATCAGTTGCAATCACATAATAGTTATATCTTTATGTCGCTAGGTTCGGCGGTAGCGGCAATAATGCGATGACAGCCTGATTCCGGGTAAGCCCAGCCACAATAGCATTCTTTGGGATTGCCCCAACATAGACCCAGGTATAGCTCGCAGCGAGTGGCGCTAATATCGGCCCATTCCGTTTCTTTGATATAGCTTTCAACGGTGGCGGCATCAATTTCTACAGGATCATGACCTGCTGCCCACAGTCTTAACCCTTCACTGGAAGTCCGCCAGAATTCAATAATGGTCGTTTTAGCAGCGGCTAGGGTTGCTTTATCGGCTGGAATTGCCGCTAGGTTTGGATGAATTTCTGGTAGTCGAATAGTTTGACCCTTGAATGTGCAGGGATGCCACACGAGGCCAGATACATTGTGTTCTCGTTGGTACTGATGAATCTGATCGCGAAAATCTTTAAGGGCAAAGACTTTACTTAGTTTTTCAGCGCCAATAGCTTTAGAGACTACGGGATTGGCTAAGCGATCATCAGTGGATAGTAATACGCGTTCTCCGCGCCAGGCGGCCTTGAGTTCTTGATCGAGGATGTCGATAAGTTCCTGAGTGGTATAGGTCATTACTCTACCGGGCGGCTTGATGGCATTTTAGCAATCGTTCCTGGTTGGCGCAGTAAAGTAAAGGACTTTGTTCAAGTATTGATGATTAATTGGGAAGTGGACAATAGGATGTAGGGGCTGCCCATTGTGGGTGCCCTGGGCCAGCAGACCATAGGATATAGGGGCTGTCCTTGTGGGTGTACCTGGGCTAGCGGGCAATCAGGGACCTCCCCTTGTGGGTGCCCTGGGCCAGCAGATAATGGGGAATTGGGATTATAGTGTGGCTAAGGATTTTATGAGCAAGTCGTACATGCTGGTTGTATCTACAGAGGCGGCTACATCTACATTAGGTGCTTTACCAGTGCGCTCCCACCAGTCAATAACGGTACGACCCATATTTTCAGGGCTGGTCGTGTCGACGGTTGTATAGGTAGGCCGAAACGTAAATAGCTCGGGGTTTAATAAGTAGGCGATCACACATGGATCGTGCAAAGGCGCGCCGTTCATCCCATAGCGTTCAACATCAGGGGTGCCGTAGTGGGCAAGCAGATCAGCGACAGTATGACCCACGGGGGTATGGAGTTCTCTGAAGCTTTTGAGGCGCTCAGGTGTGGTAAGTACCTGATGGGTGGTGTCGAGGGTAATCAACTTGATGGGAATGCCGGATGCGAAGACGACCTGGGCAGCATGGGGATCGACATAGATATTAAACTCAGCACCAGGCGTCATGTTGCCGTGGGTAATGGCACCGCCCATGGCAATAATTGTGTCGATTTTGTTGGTGATTTGAGGTGCTTGGATCAGGGCAACGGCAATATTGGTCAATGGTCCCAGGGTGGCCAGGGTGATCGGTGCTGATGCTTGTTGCAGGGTCTCGATTAAAAATGCAACAGCGTGTTGCACCATTAGTGGCTGTTGAGGGGTAGGTAGCTCTGTCCCTTGTAAACCAGTGGCTCCATGGACATCAACGGCAGTGGATAAGGGCCTGAGCATGGGACGAGGGCAGCCTGCGTAGACAGGAATGTCTGCATGGGCTAACGCGCAAATCTTGAGGGCATTTTGGCTGGTGTAGTGTAGCGGGACGTTGCCCGCGACGGTGGTAATGCCAAGAATATTGAATGCTGCGGGATGGGCGATCGCCAGTAGGAGTGCGATCGCATCATCCACTCCAGGATCGCAGTCAATAATCAGCGGACGTGCCATGGAAGAAACCCAAAGAAGGAGGTGTCCCTAGCCTAGCCTGCCATGTATTTGATCAGATACGCTAGCGTGGTAACGCAGCTTCTAGGGAGCTTAGTGGAATGCAATACCTTCCTCAGCACATCGTCAAATCCTTGGGTTTTGTCCTGTGCTTGTTTTTAGCCAGTTGCGAAGGCAGTCAGTTGGGAGATTCATTAGAAAAGAATCTGGAGCCTGACCCACGCCTAGTGGAGGAAGAAACGGCTACGAACGAGACAGCTAGCACACCAGGGACAACTGCCACTCCAGCGGCTCCCAATGAAGCTGAACCAGCGGAGGAGGAGGCTGCAACCAGTAACCAACCTGAAGGACCGGAGTCTGAGACGCCGGTAACCCCCACATTTACCCAAACAAGCTACATCGATATTGGAGAAGCTCCAGAAGAATTGCAACAGTATATCGAGGATTTAGTGGCTCTGGATGTACTGATGCTGATTGATGTTAAGGCAGATGACAATATTGAACGCGACCCCAATGAGTTTTTGCCAAACCAAGTGATCACACGGCGGGAATATGCCCGTTGGCTGTTGGCTGTCAACAATAAGTTCTATAGCGACCAGCGCGCCAAAAAAATTCGCCCCGCTGTAGAAAGTGCTCAACCAACGTTTCAAGATGTGGGTAAAACCAATATTGATTTTGCAGCGATTCAAGGCTTGGCGGAGGCAGGGATTATCCCCAGCCCGCTGAATGGCAGCACTACGGTTGTAAAGTTTCGACCTGATGCTCCTCTAACGCGCAAAGATCTGATTCTTTGGAAAGTCCCGTTAGATACCCGAGCGGCATTACCAGCGGCTACGGCTACGGCTGTGACAGAGGCTTGGGGCTTTCAAGATGCTGGCAAAATTGAGCCTACAGTCCTCAAGGCTGTCCTGACTGACCATAGCAATGGAGAATTTGCCAATATCCGTCGAGCCCTTGGATACACCACGCTCTTCCAGCCCGATAAAGCAGTCACTCGCGCTGAGGCGGCAGCGGTGCTGTGGCGGTTTGGGAACAGCACCGAAGGTATCACCGCTACAGACGTTTTGACCTCAGCAGAAAATCAGAGGAATAGTGAGGAACAGGATATAGAGACTGCTGAATAAATACCTAGTAATGCACTTGGTAATGCAGACTTCATATATATTACCAAGTGTATTGAGATAGGGGTATGCCATCGAATGTCCCAAATCTCCAGCGGAAACAGGAACATTACAACCTTTTCCCAATACGCCCATGACATGGGAAAATGAAGCCCGTTTATTTTGTCAGGAAAAAACGTTGTGAAGGCCATTGTAATTGGTAGTGGTGGGCGTGAGCACGCCATGGCATGGACATTGTTACAGTCACCCAATGTGAGTGGAGTAGTGTGCATTCCAGGCAATGGTGGGACGGCCACATTGGCTGGCTGTAGTAATTTGGCGATGTCTGTAGATGATGTCGAGGGGATTGCGCGGTTTTCCCTGGTGCAGAATATTGGTCTGGTGGCTATTGGTCCAGAGCAACCCCTAGCAGATGGTGTAGCAGATGGCCTGAGGGCTCAGGGAATTACTGTATTTGGCCCCAATCAAGATGGGGCACAGCTGGAAGCCAGTAAGGCCTGGGCAAAAGCACTGATGCAGGAAGCGGGTATACCGACCGCAGCAAGTTCTGTGTTTGATAATGGTGAAGCGGCCACTGCCTATGTCGAGGAACAAGGGGCTCCCATTGTCATCAAGGCAGATGGATTGGCTGCGGGGAAAGGCGTGACTGTCGCCATGACTCTGGAGGAGGCTAAAGATGCGATCTCATCCATATTTAGCGGTCAGTTTGGTACAGCGGGCAAACAAGTAGTCATCGAAGAATTTCTGACAGGCCAGGAGGCATCAGTATTGGCCGTCACCGACGGCATCACCATTCGTCCCCTGATGCCTGCCCAGGACCATAAGCAGATAGGCGAAGGCGATACAGGCCCTAATACTGGCGGTATGGGTGCCTATGCGCCCACTCCTGTTGTCCCCTCTGCCCTATTGGAGCGCATTCAGGCTGAAGTGCTAGAACCGACGGTACAGGCGCTAAGAAACCGAGGCATTGACTACCGTGGCGTCGTATATGCCGGACTGATGATTACCCCCGCAGGCGACCTCAAAGTTATTGAGTTTAACTGTCGCTTTGGTGACCCTGAAACCCAGGTGGTGCTTCCCCTGTTAAATACACCCCTAGACAAGATCATGCTGGCCTGCTGTGAGCAGCGCCTAGAGGAACTTCCCCCATTTGAGTGGAAGTCTGGTTATGCGGCTTGTGTGGTGTTGGCGGCTGATGGTTATCCTGGCAAATATCCTAAGGGCATGACCATTGATGGTATCGATGCCGCTACCGATACGGGTGCCATGGTATTCCATGCGGGAACTCAGTTAGACAAAGGAACCCTCAAATCCAACGGTGGGCGCATTCTAGGGGTGACAGCATTAGGTGACACGTTTGGAGATGCGATCGCAAACGCCTATGTTGCAGCCGAAGCCATTCAGTTTGATAATGCCTACTATCGGCGAGATATCGGCCATAGGGTTAGAGATCAGTTTTAAATTACGAACGAGTTTTGAATTGTGAGCCGCTTGCCTGAGAGACTCTATCTGATGCGTATCTGCTCACCGTTCACCCAAAACTCAGCACTCAAAACTCAAAACGTCCATCCCTGCCGTTCCCTGTCCCCATGCCCCACTCCACCCGTCATTTTGGGATTCATGTCACAATACTATCGAGCGGTTTATGTAGGTTGAATGGTAGAGCTGTTTCAAACAATTCGCACTCTAATCGCTGACTGGTGGAAAGACTTTACCCTCCAGACGCGTTTAATGGCGGCGGCCACCTTGGTTGTATCTCTGATTATGAGCAGCCTCACCTTTTGGGCCGTAAATACGATCCAGCTCGATGCCCGTTTGAATGACACCCGTTTTGGGCGTGACTTAGGCTTATTGCTAGCTTCAAATACAGCCCCCTTGGTCCAATCGCAGCAGCTTGATGAGCTGGCCCTATTCTCCCGGCGGTTTATGGAGAGCACATCGAGCATTCGCTATATGCTCTATGCCAATCCAGAGGGCTATATCTTTTTTGGTATTCCCTATTCTGATTCGGCGGTGCAAAACTCTCTTACCCTCAGCCGCCGTATGCAGCTGCCAGAGAATTATGTCAAGAGTGTTGATCTGCCCATGGTGCGTCAGCATCTCACCCCTGCTGGCGAAGTCACTGATGTCTTTGTCCCACTTAAAGTCAAAGGCAATTACCTCGGTGTCCTAGCGTTAGGGATTAATCCTAATCCGACGGTGGTGGCATCTTCCCACCTCACACGTGATGTCACCATTGCTGTATTTGTGTGCATTTGGGTGATGGTGATTTTGGGAGCAGTGTTTAATGCGCTGACCATTACTCAGCCCATTAAAGAACTCTTAACCGGTGTGAAGAACATTGCTGCCGGTAACTTTAAGCAGCGGATCGATCTCTCCCGAGGTGGAGACGAGTTGGGTGAGCTAATTCAAAGCTTTAACTACATGGCAGAGCGCCTAGAGCGCTATGAAGAACAGAATATTGAAGAACTCACTGCTGAGAAAGCCAAGTTAGAGCGCCTTGTATCTACCATCGCTGACGGTGCAATTTTGATCGATGCCAACATGGAGGTGGTGCTTGCCAATACGGCAGCTAGTCGTATTTTTGGCTGGGACGCTCACCTACCACCGGACGGTAATGTGTTACAGCATCTTCCCACAGAGGTGAGGGCACAGATGACCCGCCCACTATATCAGGCTGCTAAGGGGGACTCATCTGAAAGCCAAGAATTTCGCATTGCCCTGACTGAACCTACGAGTCGTACCATTCGCGTATTACTGAACTCCGTGTTGGATCAGTCGGGTGAAACGGTTAAAGGTATTGCCCTCACAATTCAGGATATTACCCGAGAGGTTGCCTTAAATGCGGCCAAGAGCCAGTTTATTAGCAACATTTCCCATGAATTACGGACGCCGTTGTTCAACATCAAATCGTTCATTGAAACTCTCTATGAGTATGGTGATGATTTGTCTGACCGCGAGCGCCAGGAGTTTTTAGAGACCGCTAATCATGAAACTGATCGCCTGACACGTCTGGTGAATGACGTGTTAGATCTTTCACGGTTGGAGTCGAATCGTCGCTATCAGTTTTCGGCGTTGGATATTCATCAACCCATTGAACAGATCCTGCGCACCTATCAGCTCAACGCTAAGGATAAAGGAATAGAGCTGATTCAAGAAATTGAAGAAGGTCTGCCACCGGTGCGAGGCAACTACGATTTAATGTTGCAGGTGTTTGGTAACTTAGTGGGGAATGGCCTGAAGTTTTCTACAGCGGGGGGCTGTGTGGCCATTCGTGCCTATCGTGCGCCATCGGCGGTTGATCACCCAGACTTTACTGACAGTGTCCGCATCGAAATTTCCGATACCGGTATTGGCATTGCACCTGAAGATCAAGATGCAATCTTTGATCGTTTCTATCGTGTAGAAAATCGCGTTCATACGCTAGAAGGTACTGGGTTAGGCCTTTCTATCGTTAAAAACATTATTGCCAAGCACAACAGTAAGATGCGTTTAGTCAGTGAAGTGGGTATTGGTACCACCTTCTGGTTTGACTTAGCCATGTATGAGGCTCCACGCGTACAACCTAGGTCAGAGTCAGACCTAGAATCTGTTGCTAATCAAGAAGATGGAAACGCCGAAGCAGCCACGGGCAGCGAGATTTCCCCAGTAGCTGCTAAGGCCACCCCCAAGGAATCGGCTTAGCCAACCAACCAATTGATCAGCAACGGTCCAACGCCTCGTTCACGGGCCGAAAAATTGGACTGATTTAACCATTTAGTGTTCACCGGAGCAGGTTGTACTGCAAGATCATTTGCGATCGCTACACCATCCAACCCCAAAGACTGTGCATATTGTTTGAGAAATCCCTGTACATAAATTGCTTCTGGCAACTGCATCCAATTGCCAGTTTCGATGGCACGCAATTGCTTGGGTTGAATATGCGTACGTTGTGCCACCTGTAGCAATGACAGTCCTTGTTGTGTACGTACTGCTTTTAAGTATTGCCCCACTTGCTTTAACTGATGATCAGAACACTCCAGAACTTGAGACCTATCTATAACCCTAGGAAAAACGCTCATTGCTCTACATATAGATACAACACACCTGTTGGTAGTGTATTGATCCTACTTTTCTGAATCAAGCCGTTAGCTTGCTATCTTTGATACACAGACTATGGATTAAACAGTTACGCCTTCGCAGTCCACAATATTTTTTAACTTAAGACTAATTGACAAATGCTTGGTTCTAGGGAGTTTCAGCGATGGCATGAAATACTCGGCCTCAAAAAACTGCTTTTAAGTCATAAGATAGCCGCCGATAAATACGTATCAAATGTCGTCAAAACATGACAAATAATACGTATAGCCTCCGTGTAAATCACTAGATACATGAAGATCGTATATTAAACACCCTATCATTCTGCATAAAAGCACCTGTTCTTACACCATAATCAAACTAGGAGGGGAGTGGACAAGTATTCTTGTCTGCGAGGTTTGTGATGGCCTTTTTTCCCTCTTCAGTTCAACAAGTGCTACAGCGACGAGTGTCTCTGATATGGCAACAGAGACGGCTACCACAGCTAGCTAAGCGTACTTGTGAGATATATCTTGACAGCCAAAACCCTCAGGCCCAAACTCAATGCCAAGAGATTTTACAAACCCAAGTAAGACTCGATGCGAAGAGCTTACAGCGATTTTTACGCACAGATATTGGTGAATCCTTATTAGTAAGGCTAGGACAGTTAATTGAACTACCTGACGATGTAGCTGGTCGTCAGGCACTAATCCGAAAAATCACTCAAGCCGATCAGCTATCGATCATGAGCTTGCTGTATCAAATAGCCGGCAATCTTCGCACGGATCGGCTGCTGGAAACAGCACAGCAAATTGATCTCCTGTTGCAGACCACCGATAAACTGTTAGCTTTACTCAAGACACTGATGTTGCAAGAAGCAACGAAACAGACAGTGCCGGAGATTGATCCTCGGGTCCCTGGTCCCTGGGGGATACGTCAAAAAGTGCTGCGTTTACAACGGCGCTCATCTCAACCATTTCAGGTTTTTCTCTATGAACCTCTGGGAGACATTCCATATCCCGTACCCATTGTGGTCATTTCCCATGGTTTAGCAGCTAATCCCCAGACCATGACTCGTTACACTAAACATTTGGTATCCCATGGTTATCTAGTGGCTGTACCCCAGCACCCAGGCAGCGATACCCATCAGGTTCATAGCTTGCTATCGGGGCGTGTTGACGAGATATTTTCACTCCATGATTTTTTTGATCGTCCCCATGATATTAGTGCCCTTTTAGATGAGTTGGAGCGTCTAAATGAGCACGACTATGATGGCCATCTGAAGGTAACGGATGTAGGCATATTAGGCGAATCTTTTGGAGGCTACACAGCCTTAGCCTTAGCAGGGGCCACCATTGATTTTGAGGCGTTAGCCCAGCGTTGTGAGGGAATCTCTGAAAGCTTAAATGTATCCCTATTGCTCCAATGTCGAGCGTTGTCACTACCGCCCAAAGTTACACCGCTTCAGGATTCTCGCATTAGCGCTATTTTTACGGTGGATCCCATTGGTAATGGCCTATTTGGTGCAGAGGGTTTAGCGTCTGTCACCATTCCTACAGTTATTGCAACTGGCAGCAACGATAAAACAGCACCCATGGCCTTGGAACCCCTACAAATGTTTCCTCTACTGGCCAGCCAAGAACGATTTTTAGCCGTTATTCGGGGCAAGTCCCATGTGCATGATCTCAGAAAATTGTTATCTTCTCTGCAACTGACCAGCCATGACGATTTACCCAGTCTCAATTTATCCCCCCCTATTATTGACAGCTATCTGTGTGGATTGAGTGTTCTATTTTTTGATCGTTATTTGCGGCAATCGGAGACTCCTCAGGCACAGCTAACGTCCTATGCCCAAGCCATTAGTCAGCCTCCTTATGATTTACACCTCATCAGTGCAAAGTCTGATCATGCCTTACAACCTGTGCTCAATAAATTTCAGCAGCGTCTGGAACAGCTTCAATGGCAGACAATTACTGTCCAACATCAAGAGGGTCTATTCACCGCAGCAGATGGCTTAAGTCTTTACTATCAGAGCTGGTTGCCAACATCGACCGTGAAAGCAATTGTGATTTTGATTCACGGATTAGGTGGACACAGTGGTCTTTTTCAAAATGTTGTGAAAGCTCTATTGCCTGAAGGGTATGCCCTGTATGGCTATGATCTACGGGGTCACGGTCGTTCACCGGGACAGCGTGGCCATATTAATGCCTGGGCAGACTATCGAAATGATTTAGCTTACTTGCTTGCCATAGTCCAGCAACAGCATCCACTGGTGCCTTGTTTCTTATTAGGGCATAGCTTAGGTAGTATTGTCGCGTTGGACTATGAACTTAACAGCCACCTAACGGAAAGACAATCGAACAAACGTCTATATCCAAGCATTGCAGGCATCGTAGCGGCATCGCCACCCTTTGGTATCCATGCTAAAACTGACCTGCGGTTAAGAATTGGTCAACTATTATCCATGGGCTGGCCCCGATTTTCTCTTTCCCTTGGCCTCAATCACATTTTGCCATCACGCGATCGCTCGGTGGTTTTAGCCTATGCCCACGATCCGCTAAGACATCGTCGGGGGACAGCTCGTCTGGCAACAGAGTTTCTAAAAACGACAAAGACTCTATGGAGTCATCAAGAACATCTGACATCACCTATTTTGATGTTGCATGGCACTGCTGATAAAGTTGCAGATCCTAGAATCAGTCAAGTTTTTTTTCAAGACTTATCTCAAAAAGATAAGACGTTCATTAGTTATAGCGGAGCTTATCACGAACTCTATAACGAAATTAATCAAACCGAGATTATGAAAGATATTAATAGTTGGCTAGAGAGTCACATCAAAAAAGATGAGACTGTGTTCAAATAGCTATCAAATGGCGGTTTAAATATTTCTGAAATATTACGACCTTATTAAGACAACTTCATGTCTGATGGGCGATCCCACTATAATGGTGGTATTAGAAAACCAGCTAACCCAACTAGGCTACTTGAAATAGACTAAGTTCTTTACTGCGATATTGCTTGGTTAATCAGCTGGATTCTTGACTATAAGTCGCCATTTATCTGGCTGTTTTTTATTGTTATCGAATAGATTATCTCAGCTCTAGCCTGATAGTCAGCTGCGACTTTAAACCCGTTGATGACTCCTGTAACGAGTCTTTTTTATGCGTTTTTCTGTACAGAAAATACTGCTTGAAATGGGTTTAGGTGTGAGGTTTAGTCTGCTTAATGAAGGCTCGGAGTCGTTTGCCCATGGCTAAATTCAACTGTTAATGACCAAGCCATAGGCTCTACCCTTATCCACTCCTCTCTTTGCTGGGTAGAACTATAGGTCTTTGGGTGTGATTGCCCTATGCCACTGCAACGGGCGTCCCAATTGTATTGAGGAAGAGGGTTTTTAGCTCTCTTAAAAAGATGGTTGATCAATGTCCCCTTTGCTGCGCGTTGTATGTTGCGCCAGCCACTCAGGGTTCTGTACAGCTTCATCATACTATTCCTGATTTGTTAGATATGGGGTGTGCCTATGACTATGCTGCGTTGCATCAGTGGACTCCCCATGGGTGGGAGACTTATTCCTATATTGAGTTTCGTACTGCTGCTGAAGAGTTGGCGCTAGGCTTAGAGGCCGAAGGATTGACCGGTAACGAGGGTACCAGTGAGTCACACCGCATTGGCCTGCTACTAGAGAGCGATATCCATTGGGCGTTGGTGGATATGGGCAGTGCGATCGCAAATCTAGTCACCATCCCCATAGACAAAGGGCAGTCGCTATCCACCATTAGCTGGATAGTTACCGATGCCCACATTAAGGCACTAGTTGTGTCCACCTGGAAAACGTTAAAGCGCTTTTACCACCAAGCCCAGCAGGTTGATTTGATTATTGTTGTCGAGAAAGCTATACGCCCCGCCTGGGTGTTATCAAAGAGCACAATTAAAACGTTAGAAGACATTCTTCACCAGGGTCGTCAGGCCCATTCCCCAGAGGCGATTCAGGCATTGAAGCAGCGGATTCATGCCGATGATTTGGCCACCATTGTCTACAACCCCGATGCCAGTGGTCACGTTAAAGGCGCAATGTTAAGTCACAGGAACTTAACTGGCAATATCTGGGCGGCATTTAGCAGCATGCCAGGACTGAAGCCAGGTACACCGGAAGTGGCCCTATCGTTTTTACCCCTCAACCATATTTTTGCAAGGGCATTTCTCTATGGCCACTTTGCCTTTGGCCATCACATTTATTTCTCATCTCCAAAACGGGTATTTCTACATTTAGCGACCGTGAAACCCACCATATTTATTACGGTGCCACGACTGCTGGAGAAAGTTTATGAGCGAATTAATAACCTGCGACAACAGTCCCGTGGGTTAAAACACTACTGGCTGAACTGGGGCTGGCATCTGGCCCATGATGATGAGTTGGGGAGTGTAAGCTGGCGTCATTTACAGCGCTGGCTACTCAGCCATAGCGTGTTTAAGAATTTGCGTCGAGCATTTGGCGGGAATATACGCCATCTACTATGTGGTGGAGCGGCCCTACGTCCTGAGATTATGACCTTTTTTAATGGCGTTGGTATCCCGGTGAAGCAGGGCTATGGCTTAACTGAGACCAGTTCTGTGCTCAGCTACACCCGCGCGCGCTGGCTGCGCTCAGGGACTGTGGGGGCACCTATCCCCGGTGTGGAAATGCGGCTGGCGGCGGATGGTGAGGTCTTAGTCCATAGTCCCTACATCATGGTGGGGTATCACGATGATCCAGAAGCAACGGATGCAGTAATTGACGCCCATGGGTGGTTCCACACGGGAGACTTTGGAGAGTTTTCTATAGATGGCCTATTGACGCTCCAGGGATGCAAGAAAGATCTTTTCAAGTTATCCACTGGTAAGTACATCGCTCCGGCACCGATTGAGACACAGTTGAGACTGTCTCCGTTAGTGAAACAAGCTTTGCTAGTGGGACCTGGACAAAAGTTTTGTGGAGTGTTGATTGTCCCTGAAAATGAAATTCTCAAAACAACTCTTCAGGCTGGCGGGGAGATTTTGTCAAACTGGGATCTGCTATTAGAGAAATTGCTGAGTAATGTTGGAGGTCAAGCTGATGAGTTAGTACTGATGAGATCTTATTACCAAAAGCTTATTGACCAAATGAATGCTCGGTTGCCAAGTTGGTCAACCATTAAGCGGTTTGTGCTGATTTCTGAAAAGGTGGGTGTTAGGGGAAGTCGCCAACAGCTCTATAAGGCTTATGCCCAGGAAATCGATGTGCTTTATCAAGAGGTTGAGTCCTTGTGCCAGGTGTCGCCAAGGAGGTTCTCTCATTTATATCAAAGGTGGAGGCGTTTAGGGACCTTATATCATCGTGATCGGCAAACTGCTTCATGATATTTGGATTTGTTGGGTTTCAATAGACTCAACCCAACCTACAGTCTGTTTTTGGTGAGCGGTGCCCACCTTCCGTATTTCGTATTTTTAGTGGAGGGTATTTGCCCTCCGTTGACCTGCTTTTGAGGAGATCTATTATGACTTTTCTTCCTTTCAAAACGGCTGCTGTGCTGGGGGCTGGCATTATGGGTACTCAGATCGCAGCTCATTTGGCAAATGCAGGATTGCAGGTATTACTGATGGATCTACCTGCTCCGAAAGGTGATAAAAATGCAGTGGTAGAAGGGGCATTTAATAAGGCTAGAAAACTCTCCCCGCCAATTTTCTTTTCCCCTGATATGGCCCATCGGATTGAGCTCGGAAACTATCATGACCATTTTGCTCGTCTAAGCCAGGTAGATTGGGTGATTGAAGCTATAGTTGAACGTCTGGATATTAAGCAACAGCTGATGGCCCGACTAGAACAGGTAGTGCGTTCTGATGCGGTGATTTCTACCAATACCAGTGGGTTACCCATTGCTCAGATTGCGGATGGACGCTCCTTAGACTTTCGGCAACGATTTTTAGGGACTCACTTTTTTAACCCACCTCGTTATTTAAAACTGTTGGAACTAATCCCCACCGATGTAACCGATCCAACAGTGATGCAGCGAATGGAACGGTTTGGTCGTAGTTATCTAGGCAAAGGTGTTGTTCTTGCTAAAGATACCCCTAATTTCATCGCTAATCGTATTGGCTTATTTTCCACATTTCTCGGTGTTCATGCCCTAATTGACGATGGCTACTCCATTGAGGAGATTGATACTCTGACAGGCACATTAATTGGTCGTCCAAAATCGGCAACATTTAGAACAGCAGACTTGGTTGGCCTCGATACCTTACTCCATGTAGCTGAAAATATCTATCCAGCCATTCCCCATGATGAGCAAAGGGAGATGTTTAAGCTGCCGTCTTTGTTAAAAACGTTGGTGGAAACTGGTTCGCGAGGAGCTAAGTCAGGACAAGGGTTTTATAAAAAGGTAAAGCAGGATATTCTGTCAGTGAATCCTAAAACCTTTGCCTACGAAGCACCTCGCCCCCTTAACTTGCCAGGACTTGAGAATGTTGCACAGTTACCTAAACTGATCGATCGAGTCAGGGTGCTTTATACCCTGTTGGGTAGAGCGGGTGATTTCTTCCGTAAAACAACATTAGCGTTATTGAGTTATAGTGCCTGTCGTTTGCCTGAAATTGCTGATAGCCCTGCTGACGTTGACCGAGCGATGCGCTGGGGATTTGGCTGGCAAATGGGGCCATTCGAACTATGGGATGCCATTGGTTTCCATCGAGTGCTCTATGATATGCAGGCGGCAAATTTACATGTACCTGAGTGGATTAATGAAATAGCAGCTGTAGGGGAAGGACACTTTTATCGGAGTCCCCATGGCGTACCGAGCAGTCTGCTGATGGCTGATTCAGTACTTGGTCCTGTGGGGCAACAAACGGTAGAACAAGCTACAGATGAGATTCATCTGCCTTTGATTAAAACAACAAACAGTAAGATTTGGGAAACCTCAGAAGCAGCCCTGTTTGACATGCAGGACGGCGTTGCGCTCTATGAGTTTCGTTCTAAGGGGAACACCCTCAGCACGTCTGTTGTAGATGGGTTACAGACGGTGCTGCATATGTTGTCTCAAGATGATCAGTACCGGGGGCTTGTCATTGGGAATAACAGCGACCATTTCTGTGGTGGGGCCAACCTTGTGGAAATGGCAACAGCAGCTCAAACTGGCAACTGGTCAATGATTACTGATTTGTTGGTGACGTTTCAGACGTTGCTACAGCAAATTCGTTACTTCCATAAACCGATTGTGGCGGCAGTGCAGGGGCGAGCCTTGGGAGGAGGTTGTGAGTTAGTAATGGCTTGTCCCCATGTGGTCGCTGCTGCCGAGAGTTATATTGGCCTTGTCGAATTAAGTGTTGGTCTCATTCCTGGGGCAACCGGTACCACTCGTTTGGCAAAGTGGGCATCACAGCAGGCTGTGAGCATTACAGCTCAACACATTCAGCCCTGCTTGAATCATGTTTTTCAAACTGTGGCAACAGCGACTGTTGCAGGCAGCGCCTATGAGGCAATGGAGTTAGGCTTTTTGCCTGCCCATACTCACATTGTTATGAACAATGACCAGCGTCTCTATGTGGCAAAAGAAGAGGTGCTGTGCCTTGATCGGGCAGGGTATCGTCCGCCGGCCCACGACAGTTTTTGGGTGTTAGGACAACAGGGACGTGCAGTACTCGACCATATGGCTTACACCATGCAACAAGGGGGATTTGCTAGTGACTATGATCGATTCTTGGCAGGTCAACTGGCCTACATTTTGACTGGTGGTGATTTAACGGCTCCGGCAAGAGTATCTGAGGAGTATTTGCTGGGGTTAGAGCGGGAGGTGTTCTTGCCGTTGTTGCAACAGAAAAAAACCCAGGAGAGGATTATGCATTTATTGAAGACTAAGAAGCCGTTGCGGAATTGATGGTCGAGATGATTGGAATGGTTGGGTTTCGTCTTGGGCACTGTGTTGAAGGTTTAGAGTCTTGTGGATCAACCCAATCTACGTTGTCCATTGTCCCTATGGCCTGTTGCTCATTACCTGGAGAATATCATGCAAGATACTTACATTGTTGCGAGCGTACGTACAGCCGTTGGTAAGGCTCCGCGCGGTACTCTACGGCATATGCGGCCCGATGACATGGGGGCAGCAGTTGTACGCGGCGCGATCGCAAAACTCCCCAGATTGCAACCAGACCAAATCGAAGACGTCATTATGGGCTGTGCCATGCCCGAGGCAGAGCAGGGCTATAACCTGGGTCGGGTAGTGGCGCACCGGGCTGGCCTACCATCGTCAGTACCGGGCATGACGGTTAATCGGCTGTGCTCGTCAGGGTTACAGACAATTGCTATGGCACACCAGGCGATTAGCTTTGGGCAGGCGGATGTGATGGTGGCTGGAGGCGTGGAGTCCATGAGCTTGATTCCCATGGGTGGGGACCGCTGGAGCCCTAACCCAGCCATGATGGCTGAAACACCCCAGGTATATACCTCTATGGGGCTCACAGCGGAGAATGTGGCAAAGCAGTTTGAGATTTCACGGGCGGATCAAGATGTATTTGCACTGCGATCGCACCAAAACGCCATCAAAGCCATCAAGACTGGTAACTTTACCGATGAAATCATCCCCCTGACCGTCACTGACACGGTCTACCAAAATGGTGATGTCCACACCCAAACAACTCAATTCCAAGTGGATGAAGGTTACAGATCTGATACCAGCCTGGAGGCTTTGGCATTATTGCCACCTGTATTTCGGCGTGGGGGCAGCGTCACAGCCGGTAACTCCTCCCAAATGTCGGATGGGGCTGCCGCCACGATTCTGATGAGTGCTCGCCAGGTACAGGAATTGAACCTTACGCCGATGGCGCGACTGTTGGGTTTTGCGGTTGCCGGTGTACCGCCGCAGATTATGGGAATTGGGCCGGTGGAAGCGGTGCCTAAAGTGCTGAAGCAGGTGGGGCTAAGTCTGGATGACATTGGCCTAATTGAACTTAACGAGGCGTTTGCAGCCCAAAGTCTGGCGGTCATTCGTAAGTTGGGACTAAACGAGGACATAATCAATGTGAATGGCGGTGCGATCGCACTCGGCCATCCCCTCGGCTGTAGCGGTGCGAAACTTACTGCAACATTGCTCCATGAAATGCAACGTCGCCACATCCGTTATGGCATGGTCACCATGTGTGTTGGGGGTGGCATGGGTGCCGCTGGAGTGTTTGAAAATTTGTTGCTCTAATTCATAGAGAGTGACAAAACGAGACTAGGCTTGGAAAGCGCAAGGCAGCGTTTGTTGTCAATTAGACTTCAACAAAAATACAGATTCTTCTTCATGCCCTAGTCCAGTTGTGACACAAGGGGTAAATACTATGACTCTCTTGATCGTTGGTTTAATTGTTGGATTGCTTGGACTATTTGTTGTTCTGGCCTACATTAATGTGCCGATGCTGGCTTGGTTTGCCTACGCAGCATTGGTACTCGCTATCGTCCATGTGCCTTTATGGCTATGGATTCTATTTGGCCTAGTGGCCATTATTTTTAATGTGCCATTTATCCGTCAAGTAGTGATTACGGCACCCATTGCTAAAACCATCCGACTCTTTAAGTTGTTGCCAGCAATTTCAGAAACAGAACGCGCGGCTATCGAAGCAGGTACTGTCTGGGTAGATGGCGAACTGTTTTCTGGTAAACCCAACTTTAAGCGGATTTTGGCAGAGCCTTACCCGACACTGAGTCCCCATGAACAAGTGTTTATTGATGGCCCTGTGGAACAGGTGTGCCGCATGGCCACGGACTGGGAGATCCATCAGCGCAAAGATTTCCCCGATGATGTGTGGGCTTATCTAAGAAAAGAACGCTTCTTTGGCATGATGATTCCGTCAGAGTATGGCGGTTTGGGGTTTTCGAATACAGCCTATAGTGCGATCATGACCAAGCTAGCATCGCGCTCATTTACCTACACAGCGACGGTAGGCGTGACGAACTCTTTAGGGCCAGCCAAGCTGCTGCTGCGCTATGGGACTAACGAGCAAAAGCAGCGCTATTTGCCAAAACTCGCCATGGGCAACGAAATGCCTTGCTTTGCCCTAACGGAACCAACGGCTGGTTCGGATGCAGCAAGTCTGCAGTCTGGCGGTACGGTATTTAAGGGCAAAGATGGTGAGCTATATTTGCGGTTGAACTGGCAGAAGCGATACATTACGCTGGGTGCGATCGCCACCCTCATCGGCTTAGCTGTTCGTCTCCGTGACCCCGATAATCTCCTAGGCAAAGGAGTCGATGTCGGCATTACCTGTGTCCTAGTTCCTGCAAATACTCCGGGCGTTCAACTGAGCCATCGCCATGACCCCATGGGTGTACCCTTCTATAACTCTCCAATTTCTGGTCGTAATGTAGTCTTGCCTGCTAGTCAGATTATTGGTGGTGTTGAGTGCGCTGGCCAGGGTTGGGCAATGCTGATGCAGAGTCTTGCTGCTGGTCGTGGTATCAGCTTCCCAGCCACCTGTACTGGTATAGCCAAGCTCGTCTCGCGGGTAACCAGTGCCTACAGTGTTGTACGCGAACAGTTTGGGTTATCCATCGGCAAATTTGAAGGGGTAGAAGAACCCCTGGCTCGCATTGGTGGTCTCACCTATTTGATGGATGCGGCGCGTCTATATACCTGCGGTGCTGTGGACCAAGGCGAACAGCCTGCCGTGGTCTCTGCCATTGCTAAGTATCAGTTTACTGAGCTGTCCCGCCACATTATCAATGACGGCATGGACATTCTCGGTGGTGCTGGAATCTGTCGCGGACCTCGCAATCTGTTGGCCAATATTTATACAGCAACACCGATTCCCATTACGGTTGAAGGAGCGAATATTATCACCCGCAGTTTGATGATTTATGGTCAAGGAGCGATCCGTTGTCATGGTTATATTGTCAATGAAATTGACGCTTTAGAAGACAACAACATTGCAGCCTTTGACCATGCATTTTGGCGACATGTGGGGCTTGTTTTACGAAATCTCACCCGTGCAAAAGTCTTAGGTTGGACCCATGGCCATGGGGTGAAACCTCCCGTTCGAGGAGAAACGGCGAGATATTATCAAAAGTTGGCTTGGGCTTCGGCCACATTTGCAGCTCTATCGGATCTTGCCATGCTCACCTACGGTGGTCGACTCAAGCGTCACGAGAAAATTACAGGTCGTTTTGCCGATATGCTTTCTTGGATGTATTTAGCGACAGCCACACTCAGACGGTTTGAGGCAGAAGGGCGTCGTGAAGACGATTTACCCCTGGTTCACTGGGCGATGCACCATAGCCTTGGGCAGATTCAGCAAGCATTAGAAGGACTATTGGTAAATCTGAAGATTCCTGTTTTGGGTGGTCTGATGCGAGCCACAACGTTACCCTGGTTCCGGTTAAATCCCATTGGTGTGATTCCCACCGATGCCCAAGGCCATGCTGTAGCTCAATTACTGCAATCTCCTGATGGACGCAAGCACATTACTAAAGGATTGTATGTACCCATTGAGGCAGAACAGGCACTCGGTCGACTAGAGCGTGCTTACCAGCTTTCCATTGTGGCAATGCCAATCTTTAAAAAAATCAAAACGGCACTACGCCATGGTCAGCTGAAGATTACACCACCTGTGGGTCGTGTGGAAGCGGCACTGCGAGCTGGGCTGATTACAGGCGCAGAATCTGACTTGGCCACAACGACAGAACAGGCACAGTTGGATGCTATTCAAGTAGATGCGTTTACCTTGGCCGAGTATCAGCACATTGGCAAAGACTATATTGCAGAGGGAATAACAGACCTATGAGAGTAAAGCTGTGCATATCTAGACCTACGGGCCTATCGATCACTAGTACTCTGTGGCGTAAGTGTGTCCATTATTAAATGTGGATGTGATACCGAACCCTCAATGGCATTTCTTTAACAAATGTCTCATAGTCAAGGCTGTTGAGCCGTTCGTAAATTGTCTTAAGAGCTCTGTATCAAACGATAAGAAACAATGATTCCGGCTCATCACCTGAAGGATAGATATCGATGAAGTGTTTACGCTGTCAAACAGAGATGAAGTATCTTAAGACCTATAGATTTGACTCTCAAAATCAAAATAGGGGATTTCTAGGCACTCTTTTAGATGTTGAAGAGCATCTGATTTTTGATGTTCATATCTGTCCTCGCTGTAAGCATTCAGAATTCTTTTACAAGGGAGCACCCATATGGGTTGATGACTCTAATTAACCAGAACGCCCATGGTTCGATAGGTGAGGGTACAAGCGTTCTGCTGAAGTAGCTACAAAACTGAGGACAGATACAAGGTCCTACTATCCTGAATCTTGCGTCGACAAACGTCCATCTTCCATGTAAATGATACGGTCGGCAATGTCTAAAATACGATTGTCGTGAGTGACTAGTAGAATTGTACAGCCCTGCTCTTTAGCTAAGTTGTGCATAATGTCTACCACATCTCGGCCTGATTTCTTATCTAAGGCAGCTGTCGGTTCGTCAGCCAACACGATCTTAGGATGGCTGACTAGCGCACGCGCGATCGCAACTCGTTGTTTTTGTCCACCCGATAAATCAGCAGGATAGTAATCGGTCCTCTCTTCTAGCCCAACCTGCTTCAGCATCTCTGCGGCTCGATGATGCCTGGCTTGTTTAGTAACTCTTCCCTGCACTTCCAGGCCCATTTGCACATTTTCCAGTGCAGTCAGGCTACCATGCAGGTTATGGGCTTGAAATATATAACCATTATTGCGCCGCGCTTTAACTAGAGCCTGCCCACTGGCCTGGCATAACTCATGTCCTATGACTTGTAGGCTCCCGGATTGCGCCGAGCGTAAGCCACCAATCAGGGTGAGCAGCGTGGTTTTTCCAGAACCAGAGGGACCCGTCATAATCACAATTTCTCCAGCTGCAATGTCTAAATTGATGTCAAACAAGGCTTGTTTGCGCAGTTGCCCAGAGCCAAAATAATGGTCTAACTTGTGAACAGAAATAGCAGGTGCAGTCGTCATAGGTCTGTGAAAGAGAAATAGAGACGGAGATGGAGATTAACGGGTAGGGGCTGTGCCTTGTGCCAGCCCTCCAACACCAGGCTAGAAAATATCGGCAGGATCAGCCGCTTGGAGACGACGGGTTGCGATCGCACCGGAAACATTACACATCACCAGCGTCAGCAAAAACACCACAAACGTTCGACTCACAGGCATCGCAATCGGCAACGCCGTCGCTGTAGCCGTCAGACTATAGGCACCAAGGGCAATAGCTAAGCTGGGGAAAAATCCTAGAAATGAGAGAATCAAGGCTTCTTCAAAAACAACACCGAGAAGATAGCTATTGCGATAGCCCATGGCCTTAAAGGTGGCATACTCAGCCAGATGACTATTCACATCTGTGGAAAGCACCTGATAGACAATCACCACTCCCACAATAAAACCCATGGTCGTTCCGAGACCAAACACAAACCCAATGGGAGAGTTAGCCTGAATCTCATTTAACTCAAAGTCAATATAGCCATCATGGGTTAACACCATGACATCTTCCGGCAGACGAGCTATGAGTTGTTCTCTCACTTGTTCAGGGTCATAGGCGGGATCGACATTGATCAACCCTAAACTGACAGTGCCTGCTTCACGCCTAGGAAACAATCGTAAAAAATTTTGACCGCTGGTGATCAAGGCCCCATCATCAGAAAAGGATGCGCCTACGGTGAACAACCCTGAAACCGTTACCGTATTCACACCCACCTCAGTTGTGGCCAATTGTCCTGCTTGCACTTTGGCAATCATCGCTTGATAATCACCCCGCGACGCCTGATCAAAGAGAACATGATACGGCATTCGAGTCTCCGAAATTTTGGCATTCACCTCAGGAATATCAAAGGCAGGGCGATGGGGATTTTGCCCAACAATCATCATGGAGGTTTTCTTACGGGTTTGAGGATTACGCCACTCTACAGAGCCCACATAAAGAGCATCGGCAGCAACAACCCCCGGTACATCCTGTGCTTGATATAACCGTCGACGAGGAATAGTACGCAATTGTCCAAAATTCTTGGCCTGGGTACTAATCAGGACAATATCTGACTGAAGAGACCGAGGGTATTGGGTGTTGGTTTTATAGAGCGCATCTGAAAACCCTAACTGCATAAAAATCAGCACATCGGCAAAGGTGATACCGGCGATCGCAGTTAGCAATCTCATTGGGTCGTGTTTTAATTGCAACAACCCTAGGGGCGTTCGTTCTTGGAGAGATTTAATAATTTGGAGAGGGTTCATGGGACCAATAGAGGTGGGAGCACCCCGTGTAGAGACGTTCCATGGAATATCTCTACACGGGAATATGGGAACGAGGATCTATTGAATTTGAATGGCGGCGGTGACCTGCAAATTTGTTAACGTTGCCACCGTCTCACCATCAGGGTCATCGAGTTGAATATGAACCTCTACGACCTTGGCATCAATATTGGCCGCCGGATCTTCATTGACCACCTGTTGCGATTCCACCTGAAGACCAATTCGTTGAACCGTTCCCTGTAGAACATCGTCAATAGTAGGCGTCGTAATCTCCACCCGCTGACCAGGATTTACCTTGGCAATATCATCCTGGTACACCTCAGCAACCACCATCATTTGCTGGGTATGGCCCAGGGTGGCAATCCCTTCATCACCGATGGTTTCTCCCGAGCGAGTATGAATTTTCAGTACTTGTCCGTCGCGGGGAGAGCGCACATAAGCCTGATCAAGGTTGGCTTGCGCTTCAGCCACGCCTGCGATCGCAGATTGCACGTCCGCCTCAGCTGCATCCACATCCACCGGACGCACCTCTGCAATCCGGTCGAGGGTGGCACGGGCCTGGGTAATTTGCTCCTGACCTGCTGACTCAATTCGTCCTAGAGAAGCTTGAGCTTCCTGAAGCTGGCGTTGGGCTGTGGTGTAAGTCAGCTGTTTAGCATCGCGCTGGGACGCCGAGACCGCCCCCTGCTGATATAGCGACCCATAGCGCTGGGCCTCAATTTGAGCATGTTGCACTTCAGCATCCAGGCGAGCAACCGTCGCTCGCTGGGCACTGATATTACCAGCCTGGTCAGCCTCAAGCCGAGCGATTTCTGCCACTTGCGCCTGCAATTCGCCAGTTTGGGCACCCGCCTCAACTTGGGCCAGCTGAGCGCGGGCAATTTGCACTTGTTGCTCAGCTTTTTGCAACGCGGCTTGCATGCGATCGCGATTATCCAATATCGCAATGACCTGCCCCGCCTCCACAACATCACCCTCTTTCACCAGTAGCTCCTGAATCCGACTCTCCTGGGCAGAAGTAGGGGCTGTCAGATCAATCGTTTCACCGTCTGGCTCCAAACGACCTAGAGCGGTCACTGATGTGATTTCAGGCAGCACAGCCACCTGCTCTTCACGCTGATTCAGGACCTGAGCACTACGCCAAGCCGTAACGCCCACTACGCCTAAAACGGCGACACCCACAATCAACCACCACTGACGGCTTACAGCTATTTTTTGGGGATTTATCAGATTGAGATTCATGAGCTTACGCAACTCGCTATACTTTTATCTTACTAAACGGTTTAGTAAAGTCAATAAAAATCAAAACGGTTTAGTAAAATGAGATCCCGTTTCCCACCCCCCGGAGTTATTTGAGTGAGCCCTGTTACCCCTGCCCCATCCGACGCATCCTCAGATCCTAAAGCTGACAAAGCCAAAGCGATTCTGGCCGGTGCTTTCGAAGTGTTCATGGCCCAAGGGTATGCTGCAGCGAGTATGGCTCGTATCGCCAAGGCAGCAGGGGTATCAAAACCCACGCTATACAGCTATTTTCAGGATAAAGAGGGATTGTTTGTCGCATTAGTGCAACAGCTGCTGCACAAAAGCAGCAACATGATGGGAAACTTGCCTGCACGTGCGGAAATGCCCACCTCGCCTGACGTCATGCTGCGCAAAATGGGACGATCATTTATCAATGAGGCGGTTAGCAATCAACCGTTCCTCACCCTGATGCGCTTGATTATTGGTGAATCTGAGCAGTTTCCTGAACTAGCCCAAACCTTTGTGCGAGAGCTGACTAAACCTTTATTGGAAAGGCTATCGACTTATCTGGCAAATCATCCCGAGTTAGAGTTTACAGATCCTGAGATTGCGGCTCGGGTCTTTTCCGGCTCGATGGTTCACTATCTGATTGTGCAGGAGATGATGGGCGGGAAAGAGATTATGCCGTTAGAGTGCGATCGCATGGTCGATGGCTTAGTTGATCTCATGATGGCCGGCGGTCATTATCAGAAATAAACAACTCGCCGTGATCGGAGTTCGACTTCACTGCTCCCCCGCGAAATAGCTGGCTGAGCGGAGTCAAAGTCAACATCTCCTCAAGAAGCATTAGCCCACCCTGCACTCAACCAGTACCGACAAGAACAGGTATGGTTATCCCTGAGCAATCTTCAACATTTCCCAGTCATCGACCCAATGCTAGAAAGCATCATCTGGATCCTCCTCACAGGCTTTTTTGCCGGACAAATCGCCCGACGGCTCAAAGCCCCAGCCCTGGTCGGCATGGTCCTCGCAGGTATCCTCCTCGGTCCCCAAGTCATCAACGTGCTCAGCCCTGGAGTGCTGGGTGCAGCCGACTCTCTCCGTACCATTGCTGTCATGGTGATCCTCATGAAAGCTGGTCTGGGCCTAGACCGTGAAAAGCTAGCCCAACAAGGCACCGTCGCCCTAAGACTTGGCTTCTTACCCGCTACCTGTGAAGCCATCGCCGTCGCTCTAGCCGCTATCTGGCTATTTCAATTTGATTTAGCCACTGGGCTACTGCTCGGCTGCATCCTTGGAGCAGAATCTCCAGCTGTCATCGTGCCAGGAATGCTGCGCCTCAAGAGTCTCGGCTGGGGTGTCAAAAAGGGTATCCCTGACGCCATTTTGACTGGTAGTGCTCTGTCAGATGTGCTGCTGTTACTCGTGTTTAGCCTACTGCTAGCCTTTCTCACCCAAGGAACTGCCACAGGCATCGCGTTTGGTGGTCTCAGCCTCAGCCCTGTGCAACTTCTGCCACTTCAGGTCATCCTGCAAGTCAGTTTAGGCATCATATTAGGCTGGCTCACAGCTCGTTTGCTCGTCGTGGTTTTAGCCAAACAAAACTGGACTCAGAATGTCGTTCAGGATGCCCTAGTTGCTGCCAGCGTTGCATTATTGCTCGTTGTTCTTGCAGAACATATCCCTATCTTCTCTGGCTATTTAGCCGTCATGACCACCGGATTCTTTCTTATTGAATTCGATCCCCCCCTGGCAAGGCGGCTAAGAGAAGGATTCAACAGTCTGTGGGTTGCCGCTGAGATTATTCTGTTTGTATTGCTAGGAGCTAGCATTCAGCTCCATGTTTTAGAAGATACTCTCCTGGCCGGGCTGTTGATATTGGCTATCGGCACATTAGTAGGACGTTCTCTCGGCTGGTATCTGGCCACGTTAGGTAGCAACTGGACTCGCAAAGAACGTCTGTTTCTGCTCTCAGGTAATTCCGCAAAAGCCACAGTCCAAGCAGCAATTGGGGCTATTCCCTTAGCTCAAGGAGTGGATGGAGGAGAAACAATCCTTGCCCTCGCGGCTCTATCGATTTTAGTGACGGCTCCCTTAGGGGCTTGGGCTATTCCCACCTTTGCCCCAAAACTGCTAGACAAAGGCGAGGTGGACCCCACCAAAGTCTCTGTAAATCGCCGTATTGTTCTACTCGCCGCTATTGACACTTCCCCCTTAGCGAAACAAGTTCTAACAAAGGCTGCTGATCTTGCTCGCCGATGTGATGGCGATGTGGTGGTTTTACACGTCCAACGCCTTGATGATCCTCAAGGCATCCACCAAATCAAACAACAGACCAAAAAATACTTAGCCGACATCCGCCATCGATTTATCACAACATCTGGAGCTATCTCTATAGACATCCTACAAATTGCCCAGGACTATGGAGCTGCAGAAATCGTCATGGGTAAGCGAGGACATCGATATCTAGAAACCTTACTTGTTGGATCTGTTTCACAGGCAGTAATAGAAACGAGTCCTTTACCAGTTGTAATTGTGGAAACAGTTTATTAATTACAATCAACAGTGAAATACTTATCGAAGAAGAACTCAAGCGCTGTACAACACGATGCAGCTTTGACAACTAGGTACCAGACAAAGAAGAGAGACACATAGTCCATCCACTCGTCACTTCATGGTAAAACATGTCAGTCTTTGAGAAAATATGGCAACTCTTTAGAAAAAATGGCAGCATATGAAAAAATATGCTATCTTTTGGCGATACTTAGCAAAAGCTGCAATCTGTTTAAAGCTATGGCCACGAATAATCTGAAGAGGGTGTTAGCAAATGAGGAACTTACCCAAGGCAAAGTTGCACAGGCAAGCGGAGTAAGTACATCTTCTTTATCGAAGTACTACAATCAGAGGAGGACTCCATCACCTACAACTATGGGAAAAATTGTTAATGGAATTAATCGACTTGTAGGTGCATCAAGGTACAAAATCACAGACATTTTTCCAAGCTTTGATGAAGGGTAGTTAGGTCTGCTGAACTAATCCTTGTCTTCCTGCTTTTTTTCTGCCAGCGCGATCAGAGCCTCTGCTCTTCCAATTAAACGTTTTGCCTGATCCCTAGTAGGTGCAGATAGAATCTCACCAGAGAGCAAGCTGGCTATTTCACGTTGGCAATGCTCAGCCATTTCCAAGGCTGATGATACTGTGTCCGGAGACATTGAGTCACCAGAGAGCAATCGCTCAGAGTGCCTAATAACTTCCTTTAAAGAGTCAAGCTTGATCTTATTTGTGCTGTCTGAAGATGCCTTAGCATCTGTAGAATTTGACTTCTGGTTAATTACCTCTTCCAATACACTAAATCTTCGACTTAGATCTTGAACATACACAAATAGATCTTCGATGACTGATTCAGTTGGTCGGGCTTCAGACGCGGTTGAGTCATCTGCGATATCCTGAAGTTTACCTTCTAGATAGGGCCATATAACTTCAAACTGCTTTCGCAAACGAGCCGCATCAATAGGTTCTTCAGCTCCAGAATTAATTGCTTCTATGACTTGAAATGTAGCTTCTTTCTCAGCAAGCTTCGACTGAAATTGAGCTAACGGACCTCCTAAATCGTTATTGCTTAAATTGAACAAGTAAGGAACCACTCTTGCTTCCGATACAAACTTAGACAGCGCACCTGCCTCAAAGATTACCCAGTCAGAATTTAAACTTTGACGAGTCAAGCAAAGAATCCCAAATGAAGTGGATTGCAACGACTCACTAAGCTCTTCCCCCCATCTGGTTCCAGCACTAATATTTCTACGAGATAACCAAGGCTGTGCGTAATGTAAAATCATCGGTAGAGTCTCATAAAGCGCCTCTGCTACATGCATACTAGAGGTTCCGCTAAAGCTCAAAAATATCTTCATATGCTGACTTAAAAGTAGCTTTGCCTTGCTTGATTTATTGTAACGATTTTCGAAAACTAAAGTAACAGAACAAATAGACAGAGAGTTACCCCTCTAATCAATTGATACACAAGCTTTAGGAAGCGTCCTGTATATCATCAGGTTTCAATAGACGGAGAAATCAACAATTAGAATATAGAAATCTAGTTAACAGTCGACCCTCCATAGAAGGTTCAAGTCATGCGCACATTAACCAAATGGTCAGTTGCAGACTATCAGCACATGCGAGATCTAGGTATTCTCGATCATCGGCGCTGCGAACTCATCAACGGAGAAATTTGGGACATGGCTCCAGAAGGCGCGTTTCACAGATTTATTAACGATCGTGGTGCCGAGTACCTGAGACGCATTCTGCAAGATCAGGCTAAGGTTTTTGAAGCCCATCCCATCACCCTTATTGACTCTGAACCACAACCGGACATCGCCATCGTTCGTCTACCTGAAACCCTCTATCTAAAGCGTCATCCTTACCCGGAAGATATTTATTGGTTAGTTGAGGTGGCAGATACCACCCTAACCTACGATTTGAATATCAAACGAAAGCTCTACGCTCAAGCAAGCATCCAAGAGTACTGGGTCATTAACATCACAGACAGGCAGCTAACCGTGTTTAGAAACTTACAAAAGGGTGATTTTGTAAGTCAGGACACCTTCAGCGATGGCAGTATACATCCAATTGCCTTTCCTGATATTGCCATTGAAGTTCACAAATTAGTCAATATTCCAGATTGATACAAGATGGGACGTTGACTAGCGAAAATTACAAGCTACGCCAGCCCATAAATAGGTAACAATACCATCCGGCTCATTAGCATCCAACAAACCAAACAAGCTATTGGATGCATTAAACTCTGTTCCTAAACTACTTTCTATTACCCCAACATCATAGTTCTCTTCCAATTCCACTAACGTTGAGCCTAGACCAACACCATCCAACGTTGTCAAGTTTGCACTCTCAGTCTCTGGACGTACTGTCCAACCAACAAACTGATTCTCCATCGCATTGAGCGTAAAACCATTGGACCAAGTAATGAAACTCATTGGCCCAGCACCACATTCGCCATTTTCCGCTGTTTCTGTGGGTTCTCCTAAAGACGCAGAAATCGCTGTTTGGGACGTCTCAAGATCTGTCTCAAAGGGAATGGTTTGAGTTTTTCCAGACTGCTGATCGACCACTAATACGCCTTCTCCAGACAGAGCGAGGGCTACACCCGTCAATTCTTCTGCCGGTAATGCATCTGGATCATCGATTGGCTCATCGATTGGGAGGGGCTCTTCAACTGGAATAGATTCAGCCGGTGGCTGTGTAGTCTCTGAGCTAATATCACCAGCATCTGACGATGTTGCATCACAGGCTGTCACCGGCAACAACAGAAGCAAACTCAAGGGCAACAATGCTTGACTGCGTATGCTTTGTATAGCCACAGCGTTAAAGAGAGTCATTATTTTTTTGCAGAGGTTGTTTGAAGCACTATCAAATATACATCCTTAATGCGGCCCACATTTGAGCACAACAGTTTCTGAAAACTGTTGCTGCAGTGTAGTCAATGTTTCTGGGCTAGGTGCTTGACCAAATGGCTTACCCAGATCGTCGGGGGTAGGAATCGTAGCCAGTGTTGTTTGCTCAATGTCAGTGACCACAACTACTTGGGCAATCTTGCGTTGGTTGGCCTGACTCTTGTCATACAGGTCGCTGTAGGGCTTGACCACAGCTGTCTGCCACTGGGCAGGGGGGCAATAACTCTGATCGATAATCACAGTCACTTCTGGGACTTGAACCCCATAGCGTAGCCCTAGCCCCAGGCCACCAAAGGCTAACCAGCCCAGGCCAAGGGTACTCAACAAACGTTTTGTCGGATTTTGTGGGGCCATTACAGGTTTACTTGGAATAAGTCCTTAAACAAGGTTTGTACATTGTCGGGGTTGCCTTGCTTCACGGTAGACTCTCGCAGGCTAGCAATGGCTTGTAGTTCGGCTTCATTGACGTTGCCGTAGGCGATGGGATAAAACCGCACTTCGCTATAGGCCATGATGTCTTGGACATCGCGGAATAGGTGCCCCTCATTAACATCACCATCACTGAGCAGTAGTAGGTAAAATCGACCGTTGGGGTCGTTGGCTCGTTTTTCCATCAGGTCTGCTAAAGCCACCATCACACCGTCGTACATGGCGGTACCGCCATCGGCTTGGAGCTGGTCAATGGCGGCCAATAGTTTTTTCTGCTGCAGCTCATCAAAGGGAGTCAGCTCCAGCCGTCGGACTGGCTGATCGGCAAAGGTGACTAGGCCCACCTGGTTGCCTTGGTTAATTTGTTGACTGGCAATGCGCAACCCGGCTTGAACAGCCTGCAGGGGTTCACCTTCCATGGACCCGCTAGTGTCAATCACCATTTCGAGATAAACCGTACGACCACTATCTTTATTGCTTTTCCAAGTGGACTGGGCCGCTAGTAGGGTTTCTCCATTGGGGATGGGGGGATGGGCAGCCTTGAGATAATCGGTGTCAACAAAGCCTTGATTATTGGCCAGTTTTATCATGTCAGGAGACTGGGCAAAGGCGGCGAACTTTTGCAGGGCAGCGGCGGTTTCGGGAGTATTCCAATCAAAACCCACTAGAGGATTGTTGTGGGGAATACCAAAGGGAATAAATTCAGTGGATTCAAATCCAGCGACCTGTTTGAGGGCCTGGTAGTTTTGATATTCCAATGGAAATGCCTGGAGTTTGGTCTGGTCTCGGAGGAAAAGTTCCTGCAGCTCTAATGTAGTCGGTGTGGTGATCAGCACCTGGGATTGAAACTGGTCAAAGACCGATGTTACTTGGGGGGTTTGTAACTCGGCTTTGGTCAACGCCCCACCATCTTTTTGATGACCAGCGGCACGCCAATAGAGGGTGTAGAGCAAATTTAGGGCGGTGGAGCTTTTATAGGGATTGGGGTAGGCTACGCTGATTTGGCCTGCTGCGATCGCATTCAACAAACTATCAAACGTAACCTCACCGCTACCCTCCAGCTGTTGGTAAACATCACTGGGCACCACCCACCCAGCCGTATTCGCCACCAGCCGCTCAGCCACAGGGGTCACCTGAATGCCCTGACTTTGGATCATCGATACCCATAGATCGTTCGAAGGGCTATAGCCCGTGGGCTGGGCGACCCCTGCACCGATGAGGCGAGCGGCGGTACCGGAGGCGATTTGACGGATACCCACCTGGATAACTTTGCCAGAGCTACTTTTCTCTTGACGTTGGTTAAAGGCATCGGCCACTTCCACCAGCCAACGCTCATTTTGCCGGTCAATATTGGCTTTTTCCGAGGAGCTGTAGATTTCTAGATAGAGCTGGTCTGCCCTGGGTTGGGCTCCATAGAGGGGAAAGTTCTCAATGTCGGGCAGGGGCTCTGCAATTTGATCAACGGTGTAGCGACTGGCAACTTCGTCGGAGACTAGATTGCTAGCAACATTGATTTGGGGTAAGACCTGCTTGGTGAGGGTGGCTTGGGCTGTTTCCAGGGATGTGACTGGCGATTGACAGCCACCTATACCCCCAAGACTAAGGGTAAACATCAGTCCTAGGACAAGACTGATGAGCTGACGGTGGGTGCGATTTGGAAACAGTTTTTTGAGCATGGCTGTTATTGAAGCAACGATGGCAGCGGGTGTCTGAGCAGGTATCTAAGCAGTTGACCGGCCTAGGTTTCTAGAATTTCTTTATTGGCGGCGATGAGGGTTTCTAATCGCTGGGGTAGGGAGGCATCCCCCTGGGAGAGACTGGCCAAGGCTACCTGATCTTGGAGCTGCTGTAGCTGCTTGTAGGTTTGCTCCATACGATCGCAACTTTGCTTCAGCTGCCTTTTGGCCATTTGTTGATAGGTGGGCGTTTGAATCTGGGCCTGTACCTGAAGGCCATCGGCCACCTGTTGGGCTAACTCCACGACGGTGTGTAGGGCTTCGAGCAGTTCAGTGCGAAGGGTGGACTCGCGATCGCAAATACCCATCGCAAACGTTTGCGACTGCAATGCCCAAGCTTTAACCGGCTGCCAAGTCTGATAACCATCGCGAGCCACCTGGGCGTGAATGGCCTCAATCCGCCTTTGAAAGGTAGCAGCATTCAGCAAGTCACTGTCATCTTGTACACCGCTGGACGACGATCGATAAGCCGTTACCCAGCTGCCTGTCATCACAGTCGCCACAGCACCACCCCCCAACCAGGCCACCGGTCGGTTACCGGCTAAGATAACCAACAGACCACACCCAAAGGCTGTCCCCAAAAGTAACCCATAGGTCTGAGGTTGCCGTCCCAAGGCTGACCAGTTGATAGGCATCGGGTTGCGCCTCCCTACATTTTCCTTACATTGACTGACAAAAGCACTGTAACTCAGTCTTATCTCGCTCAATGGTAGTAGACGGCGTCACTGCCTGGGGACGGTTCATCTATATCGACAAAACCTTACCCCGCAAATCACTAGGACCATCCACTCCATACCGATCTAGCATGGTCGGCGTAATGTCATATAGCTGGGCATTCTCTAACACCTGACCACCCTGGGGGGCTTTCGGATCATGGAAAATCATTAACCCATATTGAGCATGGTTGGCATCATCCGGCCCAGTATCATTCCCTTTAGCATACAGCTCGCCTGTGCCCACACTGCCCACCGAACGCCACGCTAACCAATCAAAGTACACTAGCAAATCCGGAGCCATTCCCCGCACCTTCTGATAAGTCTCCTGAGGCACATAGGCCTTCACCTCCATCGGAGAACCATCTGGAAACGTAATTGATTCTAATTCACTAATCAACTGCTCGCGAAATGCTTTGAACTCTTGTAAGGGGATCGCTCCCTGGGGTTCTCTCCCTCGCACATTCAAAAAAATTCTGGCATAGTAACCACCCGCACCCCACACCTTGGTGTTCTCCCAATCCACCTCAACCTTATCCAAAGCAATTGGATCACTCGGCTTTTCCTTCAGTGTGAGATAGCCCTTTTCAATTAACCATTCATTGATGCAAATCCCCCCCATCAGAGGCTGTGCGCCATGATCCGACACAACTAAAACAGCCGTGTCATCATCACACTGAGCAAGCAGCTGCCCTACCCGCTCATCCACATGACAGTAATAGTCATGGATCGCCGTAGCAAAGGGCATATCTGGCTGATAGTCAGGATGACGTGGATCCATAGGCTTCCAAAAGGCATGGTGAATGCGGTCCACACCCATATCCACCAGCATCAAAAAGTCCGGCTGGTCCTGCACAATCAGCTTCTCCGCCAGGGTAAAGCGCTGATCGCATAGCTTATGAATATTCGACAGAATTTCAGCCTTATCCTCTGACCGAAACTCAGGCACATCCATCATAAAGTCCGGCATCCAGCTACGAATCTGAGCACCCAGCTCCGGCGGATGGGTAAAGGTAACCTGGGGACTGGGCGTCAGAAAACATGACACCATTGAACCATTTACCTCGTAGGGTGGCGATGTGCCGGGAACGCTTAGAGCAGCCACCTTCCAACCAGCATCGCCCAGATAATCCCATAGCCGAGGGAAACGCACAGCTCGACCATCAGCAATTGTCATGTTCTGATAGGCCCGCGTTGCTCGATTACGAAAGCCGTAGATGCCCAGTTCCCCCGGATCGCGCCCAGTCATCATACAGCTCCAAGCTGGAACGGTAATGGCAGGAATGGAGCTTTCTAAACGACCATAGCTACCTTGGGTCATGAGGCGGGAGAGATTAGGTAGATCCTCTCGCCATTGCTCAAAGACGAGAGAGGGTTCCATGCAGTCAAGGCCGATGATAATGAGGCGAGGAGAGGGAGGCATGGGACAGGTAGAGGAAGAAGGAGAAGTAAATGAGTTTAGATATGTGAGTATTATTTAAGTCGGGAATGGCCCCTCATCCCGCAGCCCCTTATCCCTGGGGAGAAGGAAAGAAAGACTTTGATTTCTATTAACCGAAAGGCTGATAAAGGCTTTTTCAACGTCCCACTCCCTGGGGAACGGGATTAGGATGAGGGCATTATCTCAAAGCAACACGTCTCCTGAGGAAAAACGTAGCTCCCGCCCCAACAACCGCGAGAAGAGATAGAATGTGCACCACATTAAACGGTGTACCCAGGAAGAACCAGGAATCTGTTCTTAAGAACTCAATAAAGAAACGACCAAAGGGATACCAAATTAAGTACAACAGGGATATATCGCCAGGTCGTAACTGTCTACCAAACCGCTTTGACACCCAGTACAGCACCAAGAAACCTAACAAATTCCAAACAGATTCGTATAGAAACAGGGCATGAAATCGGGTGGACTCAGGGTAGGCAATTAAATCGTTGTAGGGAGCTAAACGGTGCTGTGGATCAATACGCAAACCAAAGGGCCAAGCGGTGGGGGGACCATAGAGTTCTTGATTGATAAAGTTACCCCAGCGACCAATGGCTTGGGCAATGGGTAAACCTACCGCCGCTGCATCTAGGTACATTAGCGTGGGTAAACGACGGAATTTGGTAAAGAGCCAGAGGGCAATGCTCCCAAAGATAAATGCACCAAAAATATGGATACCGCCACCCCAGACTTGTAAAATCTGACCAGGATTCTGGAGGTAAAAGGCTTTATCACTGGACTGGACAAAAACATAGTAGAGACGGGCACCTATAAAGGCTGGGATGAGCACCCAGATCAACATGTCCCAAAAATCTTCAGGGTTCTTACCACGGCGTTCAATTTCTTTACTGGCAAACCAGGAGCCGGTAATCACAGCGGTGGCCATGAGTAGGCCATACCAACGCAGGGCAAAGGGACCAATTTCGACAATCGTCGGATCTACGGGAGGATACATACTTATTCTTCTAGATATCCAAGGTCTTTGAGACGACGGCGAACTTCTGGATCATCAAATCCAGTTGCACGGGCTTGAGAGTATAGAGCCCGATGCTGATCAGCATCTTGACTAAAGGCAGAGAGAGAATCTTGTAATGATTCCACCATCTCTGGAAAAATTTCGCTCAAATCTAAACTCTCATTCGGATCATCTTGAACATCATAGAGTTCGGGAGGATTTTGAGCAGTTTCAATTAATTTGTGATTCCCAACCCACACAGCCCTTCTAGTTTGATCGCAGGCATGTTGAGATATAAGTTCAGGCTGCCGTTTTTGAATCAAGTTCAGCACATTCTGCGGAGTGATGGCCTCTGCATAAACACAATGTTCAGGATCAACCTCTTCTAGAGTCTTGCTGGTGTTTGAATGCTCTAAACTAAGCTCGGCCTCTTCTGGAGTTGCCAGCCCTGTTGCTGACAATACAGTATGGAATAAACAGCGAGTGGAGACGACATCATCACGAACAGTGCCGCGACTAATTATATCGTTAGGGTCATGGATAATTAATGGTACTTGCACCAGTTCATTATAGATAGAGAGGCTGTGGCCGATGAGCTGTTTCTCTCCTAAATGCTCTCCATGATCGGCACAAACAACAACATAGGTATTCTCTAAACGACCGGCCTGTTTCAGCTGTTCTAGAAAATGACCAACCTGTACATCTTGTGCAGCGACCTCAGCATCATACATGCTATCTAGGGTCTCTTTTTGCTGGTCTCCCAAGGCTCCCATCAGGGGCGCAAGCCAACCGTAGACATCGCTATTAAAGCGACGTAGATACGTCTGAGCATCGCGATCTTTGAGAACATTGGGGGCAAATTTTTCGATGTACTCGCGGGGAGGATGGTAGGGCATATGGGTGCCCATCAGATTGATAAAGGTGAAAACGGGTTGGTTCGCCTTCACACCTTTCCGCTCAATCAACAGTTGAGCGGCATCGTCTAAAGACTTGCGAGTATTGCCTTTGAAGCTGAGGGCCGTTTGCCACAGGGGCACCATTAAAGGTGTAAATGATAATGATAGTAACCAGTCAGAACGAGCAAAGGCATCTTGAACCTGGTTGAGTGCCTTTGCAACAATGCGTTTGAATAGCTGGCGATATTTATCTAAAAAGCTTGAGGGGATACCGGCTTGGTTAGGGCGAGAGCTGAGTAAACCGCTGTAGTTGAGAAAGCTGTAAAACCCACGTCGCAGACCATTGTTAATGACGCCAACCAGAGGGTTATTGCAAAATGCAGATGTGTAGTAACCGCCATCTTGCAGTCGCTCTGCCAAGGTTTTGAGATGAGGCGGCATTACTGAGTAGGACTGCTGCATCTGGTGCTGTGATGGATACAGTCCAGTGAACATGGACGCATGGGAAGGAATGGTCCATTGGCCGGGTGCGATCGCGACTTTAAACCGTGTCGCCCCCTCAGCAAACGCATCTATATATGGCGAAGTCGGCTTCTCGTAGCCGTAACACGACAGGCGATCCACACGCTGAGTGTCGAGCACCAAAAAAATGACATCTGGTTGATTTGAGGGCATTGAAGCGCAGGAAGCGTAATGACAATCTTGCCGCTGTTGCTAAGCAGCAACGCCGCTGTGTAAGTACTACGTTTGCGAAAAATATTCGGATGCACAGTCTCGCCTATTAGCAATGCTGAATTAACCGCAAATTATTGCTAATGCTCCACTGACTACACCAATTTTTTCCACTCGACACGGTACTCATTCAGTCTAGAGCATCAAGACTATAAACTACCTGAAGGATGGCTGAGCAAAAAGTCTTCCACCTGTGCTCGGATTGGCATAGATGACTGTGCCCCAGCTTTTGTAACCGCTAGAGCGGCTACTGCACTGGCCCACACAACTGCTGCCCGCAACGATTTTCCTTCTGCCAAAGCAACTGCTAAACCACCGTTAAACGCATCCCCAGCAGCCACAGTATCCACCGCTTTAACCTCAAAAGCAGGCACATGAAAGACCTCTAAATCTGAGGCAACCACTGCCCCCTGGCTCCCCAATTTCACAATGACTGTCGATACGCCCCGCCGTCGCAGCACCTGAGCAGCTTCCATGGCGGTGGCCACACTCTTTACTTTCATGCCCACAAGCTGGGATGCCTCTGTTTGATTAGGCGTCAGAATATCCACCAGGCTATAAAAATCTGTAGGTAAATCGGAGCGAGCCGGGGCTGGGTCTAGAATTACACAATGCTCAGCCGCTCGCTTTGCAGCTGCCTGTACCGCCACCAGGGGAATTTCAAACTGCATCAGTAAAACTGAGGGCCCAGGCCCTAGAGGTAGGCGGTTTGCATCGGATAAATCCACATGGCCATTAGCTCCAGGCACCACCACGATCTGGTTTTCACCCGATTCATCCACGTTGATCAGGGCCACCCCTGAAGGTCCCGGCTCGGCCAGCACTAACTCTGTAGCCACATTAGACGCCTGCAAGCTATTGCATAGCTCCTGTCCAAAGCTATCGTCACCAACCCGACCCACCATGGTTGTAGGCGCACCCAAACGGGCAGCCGCTACCGCCTGGTTAGCGCCTTTTCCTCCTGGGACTGTGGTGAAGCCGGTTCCCAATAATGTTTCGCCAGACTGAGGCAAACGAGGGACCTGGGCCACCAGGTCCATATTAAGACTGCCAAAAACAATGATAGGCATTGAAAAAAACACAGCTCAGACACTAGGGATCAAAACTTCCCCAACTATCCCCTAACCCTGTCAGGGGATCCAAATTGGACGGTGATTCCTCTGGTGGATCATTTGGTGGATCGTTTACTTGCCAGGAGTTCGGCGGGCGATCGCTACTCCAAGCCCACCAGGCTACGCCACATTTACATTGATAAAACTCTTGCCACTTGCGTTTGTGGTTGTGGGTGTAAACAGGCGATCGGCGATTAATCCAAACATCAGTCGCTACGCTGGCAGACTCGCTACAGTGCGGACAGGAAAACGTCAGGGCATGAGTTGCAGATTCGGCCCACTTAGGTGGGTCAGGGGAAAAAGCTTCCATAAATGGTTAGGGCGATTCGCTAGCGTCTCCTTCAATCAATTATGGTCGTGATTTCTAAAAGCGAACCATTCCCCACAGCTCTTAAAATTTTGTGAAAAGACGTTAAGAATCTATAGTTGAAACAGGGCGGGCCAGATGGTCAGCTGTAAACCTTTAGCAATAGGCAATTACCGTGAAGGCAATCACTCTGCTTGGTTCAACTGGCTCCATTGGCACCCAAACCCTCGATATTGTTGAGCATCACCCTGATAAGTTTCGCTTAGTTGGCATTGCTGCAGGCCGCAATGTGACACTTCTGGCTGAGCAAGTCCGCCAATTTAAGCCAGAAATTGTCGCCATCCACGATGCGAACAAGCTGGCAGAACTCAAAGAAGCAATTGCTGATGTAGACCCACAACCACAAATTCTGGCTGGCGCAGATGGCATCGTAGAAGTAGCCCGCTATGGTGATGCAGAGGCTGTCGTAACTGGCATCGTCGGCTGTGCAGGATTATTGCCCACTATTGCCGCCATTGAAGCAGGTAAAGACATTGCTCTGGCTAACAAAGAAACCCTAATTGCGGGTGGTCCCGTTGTGCTACCCCTGGTGGAAAAACATGGTGTGAAGTTGCTGCCTGCTGACTCCGAGCACTCCGCCATTTTCCAATGTTTGCAGGGAGTGCCTGAGAGCGGACTACGCCGCATTGTTTTGACGGCTTCCGGCGGTGCCTTCCGGGATTGGCCTGTCGACAAGCTCAAGGATGTCACCGTTGCCGATGCCATCAAGCATCCCAACTGGTCCATGGGACGTAAGATTACAGTGGACTCTGCCACCATGATGAATAAAGGGCTGGAGGTGATCGAGGCCCATTATTTATTTGGGATGGACTATGACCATATTGATATTTGGATTCATCCTCAAAGCATTATTCATTCGCTGATTGAGACCCAAGATACCTCTATGCTGGCACAGCTGGGCTGGCCCGATATGCGGTTGCCATTGTTGTACGCGATCTCCTGGCCTGAACGTATCTGCACAGATTGGGATCCTTTGAATTTATCAAAGCTGGCTGGTTTGACATTTCAGGAGCCAGATCATGCTAAGTATCCCTGCATTAATCTGGCCTATGAAGCTGGACGAGCTGGTGGCTCCATGACTGCCGTTCTCAATGCAGCTAACGAGCAGGCGGTGGCATTATTCTTGGATGAGAAAATTCATTATTTGGATATTCCCAAGGTGATTGAGAAGGTGTGCGATCGCAACCGTGACCACCTCACCACAACCCCTTCACTCCAGGACATCCTGGATGCTGACCAGTGGGCTCGCCAGGAAGTGATTAACGTTAGCAATACACTCACCGAGCGTCAGGTTGTAGCCCTGGGTTCATAGGTTAAGATTGGTCAGACTCTAAGAGGAAGCACGGCCCATGGAAATTGTGGTTGTCATTGGTGCGATCGCTATTTCAATCCTGGTCTTTACCTGGTTGATCAAGGTGGTAAAAGCCACCCTAAAAACAGCCTTTTTAGCAGCCCTGATTTTGCTAGGGTTACAAATTTTCTTTGGCATTGGCCCCACCGCCATTTGGGAAGCCATCCGTGATTTCGTCGGCCAGCAAGCCGGAAATATCCCCCGGTAGGTTGTGTGGCAAACCCACAAAGGAAGCATGAATGTGACAGTTTGAAAGAAAGAAAGCAGCTTCAAAATAACGATATAGACCATTGTAGTTTTCTATAAAGCTTGCCTAACTCTTTTCCTATCAATGGTTTCAGCAGCTTATAAGCCAGAAAAAACAATAGATAAAAGGTAAATCATCTGATATCAGCGCTTCATATCCCAGATTTGTCACTATGCCAGTTAAAAAGGCGTAATGACACCATTCGAATTTTGAAAATAAGTCTTGTTAGAGTCAATTCGTGAACAGGGGCTCTACCACCTTGTTGAATAGCATTGCTCAACCAGGAAAAGATTTTTAGGGTTATATACGATTTTTCTGTCTACTCATCTATCCTTCTACAGACATTAACCACCTTCTCTCTATAGAACTGAAAGATTTTTTGTAGGGGCGTATGGTAATACGCCCAATACAGGATATTGAGCATTTTGCCTATCTTTCGAAGGGCAAACATCAGCGCGCCCTTACAACAGATCAACAACAACTAAAAAGATTCTTTTTCTTGAGGTTGCAAGTTGGCACAAAGCCACAGTTTCTAAAAAATTATGCATTGTTTTTGAGGATCTTTACTATGCTAAAAATGCGACAGTTTCAGACAACAACTGCTTTATTACTGATGCTGGGCATGGGTGCAGGAACACTCTCACCCCTCGTCACACCAGCTCCAGTTATCGCCCAAACTCAAACCCAGTTTACTGATGTTTCGTCTAACTATTGGGCCAGCCAGTTTATTATGAGCCTAGCGGAAAGAGATATTATCGCAGGTTTCCCCGATGGCACCTTTCGCCCTGATGAACCAGTAACCCGTGCCCAGTATGCTGCCATGGTACGCAAGGCATTTAACCTCACCAACATTCGTAGCAGCACTAACTTTGTGGATGTACCCGCTAACTATTGGGCCACAGCCGCCATTGACAATGCCTATCGCATGGGCTTTTTATCTGGCTATCCCAACAATGTGTTTCAACCCAACCAAAATATTCCCCGTGCCCAGGTATTGGTTTCATTAGCGAACGGCCTTAACTACGAGGCCACAACCGTCGCCAGCGCAGACGTTTACCGTGATTCTCGGTCCATCCCCAGCTATGCCACAGCTAGCATTGCCGCTGCAACTGAACAGAGACTCGTCGTTAACTATCCTGACATCGAAGTCTTACGCCCCAATCAAACCGCTACACGGGCAGATGTCGCAGCCTTTATTTATCAAGCGTTAGCCAGTCGCAACCAGGTAGCAACAGTACAGTCTCCTTATATTGTTCAAACAAGAACAACGACAACGACTTCCCAGTCATCGGTTGCAGCCGGAACGACGATTTCAGTTGACCACGCTGATGGTGACAAGATTGTCATATTACCGGATGAGACATTACCTCTCACACTTCAGGTCGCTGAAGCTGTCACCAATCGTCAAGGTCAAATACTTATTCCCCGTAATAGCCAAATTATTGGCGAGTTGCGTCCTGCGAGTGCAGGGAGTCAGCGAGGTTCTCAGTTTATGGCACAAACGTTGGTGCTAGATAATGGTCGTCGGCTTGACATCCAGGCACAGTCTCGGATTATCACGACAACTGAAACTATTCGTCGGGGAGCCAGCGTTGGTGAAATATTTGCTGGAGCTGTATTAGGTTCTGGCGCATCCACAGCTGTTGCCTCAGTCACAGGTGATGATGAGCCCCAAACTTGGGAGGTATTAACGGGTACTGTTGCTGGAGCAATCGGTGGTCTGATCTTAGGACGTGAACGCGTAGAGGTAATTTCGATTAATCCTGACAATGACCTGATGTTAACCGTTAGTCAGACATTGGCATTATCAGAATAAAGGTGGTCTGATCCACTGTAGGGGCAATCGGGGATTCCGAAACAATCCCTCGTGGTTGCCCTCCAGCATTGACAGGCTTCTAATTGTAAACCCGTAGGTTGGGTTGTCACAAAACCTAACGTATCGCCTTAACACCAAAACCTCATAAACCCAACATATATCGTCTCAAGAGATTTCGGTTAATTGCGATAGTGTTTCAGGGCTGGCACAAGGCGCAGCCCCTACGAGTTAACCATTATAACCCGTAGGTTGGGTTGTCACAAAACCTAACGTATCGCCTTAACACCAAAACCTCATAAACCCAACATATATCGTCTCAAGAGATTTCGGTTAATTGCGATAGTGTTGCAGGGCTGGCACAAGGCGCAGCCCCTACGAGTTAACCATTGTGCCTTTGATACCAGAATCTCTCAGAATAATACAAATACATGAAAGGGTAGGTTGAGTTGCCACAAAACTATCATCATTATTCATATCGCTTTGACTAAAGCTGTCAGGATAATGGCGACTGTCGTTGACATAGGGCAAATGCTTTGCAGGATCTTAACTCACTATATTCAACAATTTTTCTTGATGTCAGTCCGCATATTGACTGAATTAGCTGAGGACTGATAGCCTACAAAGCTAATAGCTACGGAACACCTCTGTCAGCTATTTCGCACCCAAAAATTTAGCTGCGCGAGATGGCGGTGCGCCAACACCCCCACCCCGCTAACCCCTCCAACTGCACAACCAGTTGGTGAGCTGTGAGCATTTTACAGCCACCCTGATGACGTTGCAGGGTGGCTAACTTTTTGGGCGCTTTCCTGACCCTTACGAAAATACAAGGAAAACGCCCCATGACTGCGCCAACCACACTGCCTGCCGACCTATCCATCGCCCTACCCACTGGCGAAACTATCCGCCCTTAAAGGGTGACAAGGAACTTCAAGCCTATAGTCGGCAATGATTTGGGAAACTAAAAGGGCAAAAAAATAGGGGACTATGCAGCCCCCACAAAAAATAAAATGTTGCCTCAAGTATACCAAACGAT
>NZ_JASATU010000020.1:0-1534 GCF_032906605.1 Leptothoe sp. LEGE 181152 | reverse complement strand
CCTAAGTTTTGCCCAAATTAATGGCGACTTGCTCTGAGGAGAGAAGGGTTTCCAGCCCCCGTATCCAAGGTCTGACCAGAGAATCCGCTGCATTGATTAGAATTTCAATTAAGTACCCCTGTGAGTCGAACACGAGTTTTCCAGAGGTGGTAAACACATCCCTCATTAATCTTACAAAGCCAATGTGTTTGAGGTTCGGTTGTGCCTCCGTCAACCACTGATGAGCCCACACTAAAACATTGTGAGCCAACGCTTCCAATTGGGTGAGCACTTGCTGAGCTTCAAAGTGTTTCTTATTTCGCTTCTTAATCTTGAGAGCTTGATGATCTTGCTTGAAAGAGGTTTCGACGGCTCCGCCTCGCTGGTCATAACAGTAGGCATAGGCCAACCAGAGGGCATCCGGGTCATCCAAGATAACGGATTCAATATCCGTCAGTGAGGCGATATCATCAGGCATGAGATTGGTGATGAGTAGACCGACACCCCACTGCCCATTGTTTTTGCGACAGCGAACAGCAATACGAAGAACGGGTTTATCATATTCGGGGGCAGGTGCGGTGACCAGTCCCACTTGCCGTCCTGGATGACACGGATCATCTACCCACTGGGCAACTGTCTTGGCCGCCTTTCGAGCACGCGCAGTGCTGTAATCTTTGGTTAAGATGAGATAGTCTCGGTTTAACAGCCAGTTCACATCAGCTTGGGTACCACCACCACTATCAATGCGGACCAGGGTACGGGCTCGTTTCTCAGAGGATTGGTCTGTTCCCAAGGTCTGTTCTGTAGCTTGAATCAACGGTTGGAGGGCTTTAGCTAATTGGGTTTTGCCTTCAAAGACTCGCTCCACCACAATTTCGTTGTAGCGACTCGCTAAGACACGCCCCCGCTGACGTCCCCGGCGATTTCGTTGCTTCGCGAAATACCCTTTGGTGGCAAACGCGGCTTTCGGTCCACAGGGTTGGCCACTCATATCAGCATCGAGAACTTGAATCTCTGCGCTATAGTCATGCCGATACCCGTGAGCGTGACGACGGTAGATCTCAGCGATAGCCGATTCCATTTGCTCAACGGTCTCTGCTGTACTCGCATCCAGGGTCTCTTGTATCACCGACTGCTCAGCACAACGGTCTCGACCAAACGCCTTTTGAAGGCCGGGGTCACTGCGCACCAATTTGTTGACCTCGACAATCCCCTGAGCACCACTCAGAATGCCAACAAACCCATCGTAGAGTTTTTCTGTCGGCGTATCTTTCACGCTCTTTTGCGGGATCTTCACCTGGTCGCTGATGGGACCAAATAGATCCAAGTGGGTCAATTTTGTACCCACACCCGCCAGGAAGCTACGCGCTGAATAGTGACTTTCTGACTCGTTGGCAGACGTCAAGACGGGGGGATAGACTGTACGGTATCCATTGTGATGCACCTTAAAAACGATGGTTTGTTTTTCAAGGGTTCATCACCTTTCCTCTTTTGGCAATACGTTCAGCGATTCGGCATTGAGCATCGTGCCTTTTATTTGGCCTAAATTTAGGTA